>DASVUU010000021.1:0-8323 GCA_036386935.1 Cytophagaceae bacterium
TTATTTTCTTCAATGAATCTGGTCGTCAGGCCAAGTCCGATGCCGCTTGCACCTCCTGTTATTAAAATTTTGTTGTTAGCTAATTTCATGAGTTCTTCTTTTTTAACTTGACAGACGTTCAAATCGGTTTCTTATTGTAATTGTTCATAAGGCTGCCAATTTCCAAATTGTGCCTTAAGGGAATTAACTACAAACCAATCTTAACTTCGCCTTTCAACTGGATCAACTTAGAATTAATTACCCAACCTTCATTCTAAACCCTACCCCATGAATGTTCTCTATTTTAATACTCTGTTCTCTGCCTAGATATTTCCGAAGTCTAGAAATAAATACATCGAGGCTTCGGCCAATAAAATAATCATCAGTCCCCCAAAGAGTCTTGAGAATTTCTTCGCGTTTCAATACATGGTTTTTGTGTTGAAATAAAAATTGCAAAAGTTCAGCCTCCTTTAAGGTCAGCCGATGTTCGTCGTTGCCGTTCTTGAGCACTAAGTTGTTAAAGTCGAAAGCAAGGGATCCTATATTCTGAAGATTAATTTGAAAAGACTTTACTGAGGGCCGTTTCAGAAACACCTCGATTTTTAGAACTAGCTCCTCGAGGTGAAAGGGTTTGGTCAGATAATCATCTGCCCCGGTCTGAAGGCCTGCAATTTTATCTTCCAAAAGTGACTTGACGGTCAGAAATATAATCGGCACGTCTTTATTTAGCCCTCTTATCTTAGCTGCAAGGGTGAATCCATCGATCTCTGGCAACATTACGTCGAGTAGGCAAATATTAAAAGCTTGTTTCGGGAAAATGTCCAGTGCCTGCTTGCCATCTACGCAATGAACGACTTCGTATCCTTTTGCTTCCAAATTGTACTTTGTAATAAAGGCAAGGCTTGCATCGTCCTCCACGTACAGGATTGATCCTCTCTTAGACATTAGGCAGGAATATGTATGCTAAATCTACTTCCACAATTTTCGGCGCTCAGGAAGTCAATCCTCCATTCGTGGGCCTTCACAATGTTTTTCACATAATTTAAACCGAGACCAAATCCTTTTACATTATGCAGATTACCGGTAGGCACTCTAAAGAAGGGTTTGAAAATCTTATTTCTAAACTCTCTACTGATGCCGATACCATTGTCTTCTATGGTAAGCACGATCTCTCCCTTTAAATTTTGAGTTTTTATAATTACCTTAGAATTAGCGGGTGAGTATTTGAAGGAATTGTCGAGCAAATTAAAAATCACGTTTGTCAAATGATCCTTATCTGCTACAATGAAAGGATGCCTAGCCTCAAGACTTGTTTCTATGTTCACATTCTTCAGTGTAAAAAATGCACACCTTTTTACATTTTCTGATATGATCTGGTGGAGGTCTATCTTTTCCTTACATAGGGTTACTTTAGTAGATTCTGACTTTACCATTTGAAGAATCCTTTCTACATGCTGGTCGAGGCGGGTTGCCTCTTTAGTTATAATCCCTGCGAACATGGAAAGATCTTCCTTCGAGCCACCATGGTTACTAATGGTTTCTGCAGAAAGCACAATGGTTGAAATGGGCGTTCTAAATTCATGAGTCATATTGTTTACGAAGTCCTTTTGCAGTTCCGACAGTCGTTTTTGTTTTAGAATGATGAACAGTGCATAACAGAAAAATAAGACAAAGATCAGAAGTAGGAGTGTAGAAAAAATCCAGATATCCATCTGGTCTGCCAGGTGAGCAGTTTTGGTAGGCAGAAAGATTCCCAAATAATACTGACCCTTTACAAGAGAAGGCATTTTATTAAGGTCAGCGATGGAGGTGTGGTTAGTGTCTGTATTGATCAATTTCCCATAGAGCATTTTGTTGCTCACCGAGTCGTAAATACCATATTCTACGTCTGTTTTAATATTTCGTGATGAAAATTCAGTTCTTAAACAATTGCTCAACAAACTTGTGTCTATTTTCCCATTTACATTAAGGATGTAATAATTTGAAGACAATTGGCTAACGGCTTCTAAGGGATAAGAGATTGTCGAGTCCTTTTTTTGCAATTGCTCGGAGACGTTAGAAAGTGCTACCTGCACGGTCTGGTTAAATTGCTGTTCCTGGGCATTGAATGCCTTTCTAACCCAATAAATTTGCACTATAAAAATTCCAACGATAATTACCGCACCAAATGCAGCGATCATCCTAATTGAATGGTTCTTCATTTTTCTTTAATTATTCCTCGGGCACGACCTGAGATAATCGTTGTTCTAAATTAATATTTTACTTGATCAATTACTCATTTGGTTCTGCCATTAACACTTTATTAACATATCATTTAAACTTCATTGTAAAAGTTTAACAACTCATTAACATCGCCTTTGCCTGGAACTTAAGAGCTTTGGGACATGAAAAACATCTCAGGCTTCCAATATTCTAAGTCCTCCAATACCCACATTTTCTCTCAACGAAGGAATGCAGTAATACTTATAATTGGCATTGTTGTGCTAGTCATAGGTTTCATCATCATGTCATGTGACAAGCAGCCTTATGGTTACGGATTTTTGGGTCTTACTCTTGGTCCGCTAGTGGTTTTGGCAGGATTTGCCATTCCTATATTTGCTATCTTTTATGGCAGCAATGCTAAAACGCCTACGGGGAATCGATATGATTTGTGGGTGAATATTTCTGGCGGCTTTACATTTTTAATTGCCTTGGCAGTTTATACCATTTGCGTCGAGCCGACAACCAGTTTGTGGGACTGCGGAGAGTTTATTGCAGCATCTTACAAACTTCAGATTCCGCACCCACCAGGGGCGCCACTTTTTTTATTGGTTGGAAGAATCTTCAGCTTATTCGCGCCAGGCAAAGAGTATGTAGCAGTCGCTATAAATATGGTTTCTGTTCTTTTCAGCGCTTTTACAATTCTCTTACTACATGCTTCCCTTGCGCTACTTGCCAAGAAACTGTTGAATATCACAACGGTCAAAAGTAGTCATGAGGCTCTGAATATCATTGGGTGCAGCATGGTCGGTAGTCTTACCTTTGCGTTTTCAGATTCCTTTTGGTTCAACGCAGAGGAAGCAGAAGTTTATGCAATGTCCTGCTTTTTTACCGCTCTGGTTTTTTGGGCTATTTTGAAGTGGGAATCGCAATCTGACGAGCCGAAATCAGACCGTTGGATTATTTTTATTGCCTACATGATAGGCCTTTCAATAGGTGTGCACCTTCTTAACCTATTGGCGATTCCAGCTTTAGCCTTTATAATTTATCTGAAAAAATATAGGCCGACGCTGAAAGGGTGTTTCTTCACTCTTATACTTAGTCTAGTATTAGTTGGACTAATAATGAATGGTATAATTACAGGGTTGCCCTCGCTTGCTGGCTCCATGGAAGTATTCTTTGTCAACACGCTTGGCCTACCATTTTTCTCAGGAATAATTTTTCTTTTCCTCCTTCTCTTGAGCGCAATACTTTGCGCGATCTTTTATTCCATAAATAGGGACAAAAGGATTTTAAATATTACGGTGATATGCTTTGTTTTTATACTCATAGGTTATTGCTCTTACATCCTAGTTCTGATACGTTCAAACTACAATACCCCTTTGGATGAAAATAATCCTGAGGACGTAATGAGCCTTATTCTTTACCTCAAAAGAGATCAATATGGAAGTAGGCCCTTGTTGAAAGGACCACATTTTAATGCCGGTTATCCTGAAGATGTAGTTAGGCAATCTCCACGGTATCGCAAAAGCGAGGAAGAAGGTAAATATGTTGTATATGATTATGACTACGAATATATTTATAACGCTTCACAAACAATGCTCTTTCCACGGGTTTACAGCACTGAGCCTAGACATCAACAAGAGTATTTGAAGCTGCTGAATTTACGGGCAGGCAAAAAGCCCTCGATGAAAGACAATCTTTCCTTTTTTATTAATCACCAGTTGGGTCATATGTATGGCCGTTATTTCTTGTGGAATTTCGTGGGGAGAGAAAGTGACGAACAGAACGCAGGGTGGCTGAGCCCAGCTAAGTGGAATGAAAAAGACTTACCAGATCTGTTGAAAAATAACAAGGCTAGAAATAACTACTACCTCTTGCCTCTTATTCTGGGAGCATTGGGTTGCTTTTTTCATTTCAAAAAAAATAAGCATGGCGCTTTTGTTGTGTTGCTTTTGTTCTTTTTCACCGGATTGGCGATAGTCATTTATTTAAACCAACCTCCCACAGAGCCGAGAGAAAGGGACTACACTTATGTAGGCTCCTTCTACGCCTTTTCTATTTGGGTGGGAATAGGTGTCCTGTATCTTTCAGAATTAATTGCTAAAATAATTAAGCATAGGCCAGGATCTGCAATCTTATCTTCCACGCTGTGCTTCCTTGTACCTAGCATTATGTATGCGAAAAACCTTGATGATCACAACAGGAGAGGGAGATATTTTGCTGAAGACTCTGCACGAAATATTTTGAACTCCTGCGCTAAGAACGCCATTCTCTTCACTGCCGCAGACAATGACACTTTTCCTTTGTGGTTTGTGCAAGAAGTAAAAGACACCCGCAGCGACGTCCGCATCTGCAACCTCAGTCTTCTCAACATGGACTGGTATATTGATTGTATGAAGCGAAAGTCGAATACCTCAGCACCTCTGCCCATTTCACTTGAACAACGTAATTATATAAAGGGCAAAAACGACCAGATATACTTGCTTGAAAATTCCAATCTCAGCAAAGGCATAGACCTCGATAAATACCTGACTTTGATAAAATCAGAGAATCCCTTGATAAGGCAGCCAGATAGGAGTGGAGGAGAAGTGACAATTTTGCCTTCGTCCAAAGTGTTGTTGAATATCAATAGAAACGACGTATTAAAAAGCCACCGTCTTTCGTCCAAGCTTGAACCGTTCGTGCAAAATAAAATGGAATTTGAGCTCAAATCAGGGCTGGGCAAATCCGAACTAATCCTGCTCGATATCATCGCTACCAACCAATGGAAGAGGCCTATTTATTTTGACCTTTCTGCGCTTCAGGACTATCCGTATCTCAAAAAATATACACAAAAGGAAGGATTTGTTTTCCGCCTACTGCCTGCAGAAGTTCAAAGCACCAGTGGTTGGGCTGATAGTGACTTGATGTATAAGAATATGGTTACCTATTCCTCATGGAGGGGTTTGTCATCGACCTCAGTTTATAACGATCCGGCAGCGAGCCCTTTCATCAGCCAAAGTAGAATGGAATTCTATAAGCTTGCCGCTCAATTGTACCAAGAATGTGACAAAGAGAAAGCTAAAAATGTATTATTGCATTCTTTAAGGATAATGCCTGACCACGTAATTCCTTATGATAATACAGTCTTAAATTATCCCGCTTTGCTTTTTGAATTAGACGCGCCCAATACCGCTTTGGAGATTTGCGATATATTTGGAAAAAGATCTGTACAATATCTCAAATACCTTTCCTCTAAGAAAGATATTGGTGAGAGGGAACTCCATTTATATGTCCTTCAAGAAATTGTACAGATATTAAAAGCAGTAAATAGGGACAAGGAGGCGGTCATCTTTCAGAATGTCTTGGAACAGGTTGTGAACCAGATCGATGAATAGCGAATGTCTTACCTTTAGTATCAGGCTTCTTTGTGGGTCCAATTTTAGGTAGGTTAACAAATACGAATAGGATCTACCTAAATTGTTGAATATATGATAAATACATAACCGTTAATGTTAATATTGTTTTAGTAAAAGGGAAGAGATACCCATTACGAATCAAAGTGAAACTTGTATCTTGTTCAAATTCTTAGCCGAACCATTTAGAGTATTTATTTCTCCCAATAAGAGGTTTGTTTAAAAGTAAAGGTTATAACATTTAAATATAATCTTCTGCAGAGCTCAATAAGATTAAGCGACATGGAAGCCTCAATTCACAAAAGACACCAGAGGTTGGCAACTAAGGCAGGGCTTGGCTTCAAGGCGTTTTGTTATAATTGCGTCTTTCATCATAATTGAGGTGTTTACTCGCGTGGAATTTCCTATAAGCAATTATGTTGAGAAATAGAACCTTACATGTAAACGAAGGTGATTTGTTGATGACTATTTTCAAGGCCAAGTGCTAAGATGGGTAAGCTGATCAGAATATTTATACACTGACTCTTTAAGTATGTTTTTTCTTTATTTTACGTGTTTTCCGATTGAACTTTCTTTTGCCGGTGGCGTTATCTGTCAATATATTTGTAATTATGAATACGTTGTTTAGCCGCCTCCAGGACGATCTGCATAATAAAAAAATCAAAAAAAAAAAATAGAAAAAGAATATTTTTATAAAAACCAAAAACACTATAAAGATGAGCTGCTCATGCTTTCAAATTCTATAGCAGAGCTCGAAGTACATTTAAAGATGGCTTGCGATAACGTCAATCTTTCATCTCATTCCAAAATGACGGAGCGTCATTAAACGTCCGTTAGACATCGAATTACCGAGCAGAAAATTGGCAATAAGATCTACTTCGCGGGGTTTATTCGACGAGCAAGCCTGGAATTAGATATTGACATTATAGTTAGCCGTGAAAAAGTCGCGATGTTTAAGGAATGGCTTAATAGTTAGAGACATTCAAAGTACTTCCGATTAATTTGGGAAAATAGATTTCTGTTTTAGTAATGAAGATATAAGTTAGGTAATTTACCTAACGTGGGCGATACCTCCGGCCCGCGTGCTTCATTGCAATCTTTTTGTTCCGCTGCACTCCACAAAAAGGATTTCCATTGCGCCCGCTATCGCAAGCTCTGAACTTATTTACCTAGCCTAGCTCTAGGCTACACGTCTATAAAAAATAAGAGGTTATCAAAACCAGCTTACCACCTCATCGACAAATTGGGAAGCCACCTCAATATCTCAAATTACAGATTTTCGAGGATGGTTTTTACACTTACTCTAGTTCTATAATCAGGATTAAAATAAGCGAATTTTATGACACCGTCTTTGGTAATGATAGGTTGCAGGTACTGGCAGTACGTTATCCTTGTTCCCATTTGCCTTGGTGAGATCGATGTTTCGTTTCTTATATCTATTTAAGGTAACATCATCTACTACAAAAGCCGTTTTGTAAGCCTTCATTATTTCATATTTTTTGTCGTGTATGATTGGAAAAGAAGCCTTTGTATCTTCAATAGTCTTATCAATATTTTCGATAGCTTCAGGGGTGATTGCAACCACCGTGGCGCCTTTGGCCGTTAGGAGCGCAATCGAGTCCTGGAGTTCGCTCAGCTGTTTGTTGCAATAGGGGCACCAGGCACCGCGATAAAATAATAATACTACCGGCCCCTTTTTAAGTAGTGAGTCAAGTTGTACTATTTCTCCAGAGTTTGTTTTGGCCGAAAAGGAGGGAGCTCTGTCAGCGACCTTCAATCCTGCCGGTAACTCTAGTGACTGTGTGAATCCAAAATGCAGGACACAAATGGCGATTATTAATGTCAATGTTATGTATTTCATATGAGATAGATTTGATAAAACACCTACAAATTTCATAATGATGCCTTCGCTTTAAGCGAAGGCATCATTATAAGTAGTAAAATTACAAAATAGAGTTTTGCGATCTATTGTTTAGGAATCCTCCTTTTTTGATTCACTTTATTGGTAACTAATCCGTATTGAATTTTATGTTTTCTGAACAAGCTTTGACCTCCCAAAAAGGATTTTCACTGCACGAGATACCGCAGTGCTCTTGGTATCAAAGTATTCTATATTTTGCAACACAATTTCGCGCAATATGAAGGCTCTTGAGATTTTGGAATAAATGGATTAAGTTTATTCGATATTCAATCCTTATATCGAACGTCCTTAATTTATGGAATACAAAACTTCACAGTATGGCTGGGTAATGATTTCGATAGTAGCCGGGGTAATGCTCTTCCTTTATTTATTATACGCCAACCATTGGGGAAATAACCCTCTTCCCTTAGGCCCATTTTTGTCCGGGGAGCTTTTATTTGCAATTATTTTATTCCTGTTTTATAAATTAACTGTCGTGCTTAAGGGATCAACTCTTCAACTCGTTTTTGGTATTGGCGCAATCAAAATCCAATTTAAGATTGATCAGCTAGAACAAACTGAGGTAATCAAAATTCCATGGTACTACGGACTTGGCATCAGGTTCACTCCAAAAGGTATGATCTACAGCATACACGGTTCAAGTGCATTAAGAATTAAATACCTAAGCGATGGGACGCAGAAATCAATGATTATCGGGAGTCCAGAACCGGAAAAACTAAATCAAGCTTTGAGGGAAAACTTTAAAAGTGATCGGGTCAAACATTAGATACCGCTATTCGCAGTATTTCGCTTGCAATGGCGAGGGCAACTGAAAAACATTCCCAGT
>DASVUU010000022.1:0-2425 GCA_036386935.1 Cytophagaceae bacterium
CCAATGAAGGGAGTAGATTATTTTACTTGCGGCTCAAGAAAAATGTTGGAGGGATAGACGATACTAGTAAGGAATAAACCCTGTGGAGGAGCGGCTTGCCCAGCAGCTTTCCTATCCTTGGCGGCAATAATCAAGTCAAAATCTTCAGGCGTAATCTTCCCTAGGCCTACTTTGATGAGTGTACCGACGATCGCTCTGACCATACCGCGCAAGAATCTATTTCCTGTAATAGTAAATACTAAAAACTCGTCTCGCGCCTCCCATTTCGCTACCTGAAGGTCGCATAGAAAATGGTCTACGGAAGTCTTTACTTTGCTGAAGGACTGGAAATCAGTGTGCAATAAGAGTAGCGCAGCGGCTTCATTCATAGCATCCATGTCCAAAGGCCGTGAATAGAGATAAGCCAACTCTGACATAAAAGGGTTCTTGAACTTACATATTCTATATTCATAAGTTCTGTGCAATGGATCGTGGCGGGCACTAGCGCCGGGAGTCACTGGAAAATAATTTTTAATAGCGATGTCCTTTGGAAGCATAGTATTCAGCTTGGACAAGTGCTCTTGAGTAAAGGCTACTTCCAGATCAAGTTGTAGGAATTGTTGTTCGGCATGTACGCCCGTATCCGTTCTTCCGGAGCCCATTGTTGTGACTGGGCCAAATAACTTAGTAAGATTAAGGTTTATCTCTTCCTGAACAGACCTTGCATTTTGCTGTATTTGCCAACCATGGTACTTAGTGCCTTTATAGGCTACTTCCAAAAAAAATCTCATTCTAAAATAGGTATTGAGCCATTGGATTTGATTTCAAATCAAACTTTTTTAATTTTATATTTACTAGACAACAAATTTTACAATGATTCAAAGAATACAAACAATCTTTCTTTTCTTAACCGCAGCGCTCTTGGTAGGACTGTTATTTGTTCCTATTTGGGAAAACCAAGAAATGACCAATGGAGCTCGTGCAGGAAGATTGCTCTTAGATGCATTCAAATTACAATTTATATCTGAACCAAATATCACTGGTTCTGAAATTACTAAAATGCTTATCCCTGAAAAGAACGTTATTTATATTGCTGTTCTAGCGTTATCAGCTGCCTTGTCCTCTTTATTCTCAATTACGCGATTCGCCAATAGGATATTGCAATTAAAACTTGGAATGCTTACTTCTTTACTTATATCGGCTTTACTCGGATCTATCTTTCTAGCCATCAAACAAGGCAATGACGTGCTTACAACTACTAATAAGGGAGAGTATCTAATCGGCTTTTTTCTACCCGTTGTTGCTTTAATTTCCAACATGCTCGCCAACAGGTTTATTAAAAAAGATGAAAACCTTGTCCGCTCAGTTGATCGACTAAGATAAAGTAGGACAATTATTAATCCTTATACTTATTAAAATATCCGTATAGCGAGAATCCAATCATTAAAGCAATAATTATCCATAATACTAACTCGCCCATCCTTACATTTATTAAAACACTTTTAAAACAGGGTGCAAATATACAAAAGACCTAAGTTAATATTAAAGTGATATGAATATTTAAGTACAATTTCGCAAAAAACACTTTTAACTCTACATTCCACAACTTTATTAAATTCATATTTAATATTTTATAATTACAAATTAGCATGAAGCCACTTAAAGAAATGAGCGCATGGGGAAAGCTTTCTCAGCATTTTGAAACCGCCAAAACTTCAGAAATGAGAGATCTTTTTGCAAACGATCCTGATAGATTTAATAGATATTCTGTGAAGTTTGAAGAAATCCTTGTAGACTACTCAAAGAATCGAATAAGTGACGAGACCTTGAAACTTCTTTTTTCGCTTGCAGAGGAATCTGGTTTGAAGGAAGGCATAGAAGATATGTTTTCAGGAAAAAAAATAAACAATACAGAAAATAGGGCGGTACTTCATACTGCACTGCGCAATAGGTCTAGCCAAGGAGTCTACGTACATGGCGTCGATGTGATGCCTGCAATACAGGCTGTGCTTGCAAAAATGAAAAGATTTTCAGAAGCCATAAGAAGCGGTTCCTGGAAGGGTTATACAGGAAAAAGCATTACTGACGTAGTAAATATCGGGATTGGCGGGTCAGATTTAGGACCTTTTATGGTGACAGAAGCGCTTAAGCCTTATGGAAGTGATACCATTAGTATACACTTCGTTTCAAATGTGGACGGGACGCATATTGCGGAAACGCTAAAAAAATTAAATCCTGAGACTACTCTATTCATCATAGCCTCAAAAACCTTTACAACCCAGGAAACCCTCACCAACGCTGAGTCCGCAAAGGAATGGTTTTTAGCTACTGCCCATGAACTGACCCACGTGGCCAAACACTTTGTAGCGCTTTCTACAAATGGAAAAGCCGTTTCAGAATTCGGGATTGATACCAACAATATGTTTGAGTTTTGGGATTGGGTTGG
>DASVUU010000023.1:0-11266 GCA_036386935.1 Cytophagaceae bacterium
AGGATCAGAACATTGTCGGTTTTGCAATTTTTAAGTCACAGCTTTATGTTGCTACAGCGCAAGGTAAACTTTTAAAGAAGCACCTTGGCGTTGAGGTATGGGCGCCAACTTCTTTCCTTAACAACGGGAGGAAGTTGACCCACCTTGCAGGATCGGAAGGGACCATAGCCGTGGCTGACAGTAGCACAATTCATATTTTAAAAGATGATGGTAAGTGGACCAAATATCCAAAGGGAAATATAGAAATTAATTGTCTCAAAGTAATACGAAACCAGATCTGGGTAGGCTCGAGCCTCTCAGGCCTTTTTGTGCTTGACCAGGGTAGCCCGCTTTTATATAAAGGATTAAAAGATACACCAATTAATGATATTACATCACATAAAAACGATATCATCATTGGCACCAACAAAGGTATATTTTCTGTAATTTTGGGCCAGGGAAGTCCTGTACCGGCAAACAAGAATCTGTTGTCTCGGTACATCTTGTGTTTAGCTTCCAACAATAATATCTTAATAGCGGGAACCTCCACCGGCGGTATCTATTTTTCACGCAATGATGCTAAGGATTGGGAACAGCTGAATACCAAAAACACCGGAATTAATAGTTCTCTCTCGGTAAACGCGATGACCCTAATTAAGAATAAACTGGTTTGTAGCCTAAATGAGGAGGGCATATATTCTAGTGATGATCTTGGGGGAAGCTGGAATATTCACAACCGGGGACTGTTAGCCGAAAACGTCACTTCTATTTCCAAACAAAGGAATAGTTTACTCGCAGGAGTAAAGGGGAAAGGTGTATACGTTTCCAATGATGAAGGCAATACCTATACGTTAGACGGCGTAAAGGGGACCAGGCAGCACCCTTTTTATCTCGCACGTTCAAACAAAACTTTCTTTTGTGCTACCTTGGAAGGAGTATTTTTCTTGACAGATTTGAGTACTTGGGAAAACACTGGAGCTCCCATTGGTAATTCAAGTGTCTCCTACCTGACAGAAGAGGGGAATACCCTTTATGCCTGTACCGAGGCCGGTATTTTTTCGCGATCAAATGAAGGAAAGTGGTCACTGATAAATAGCGACCTAACTGATTGTAACAGCCTCTCAGCAAGGGATGGAGATTTAATTGTTGGATCAAGAAATAAAGGAATTTTCTCTATCAGTACATCTAATTGGCAAGCAATCAACGCTAGTTTTCCCAAAAATCAACCATCAAGTGACTACTACAATATCAGATGTGTTATCAATTCTAGCTTAGGGAAATTTGCAGGCACCGATGGGGCTGGTCTTTATGTCAAGCGTGGCGTAAAGGACTGGGAGCCTTTTAAAATAGCGTCTGGAGTTGATACAATTTTTGATCTGATTGAAATAGATTCAAATGTTTGTGCGGCAACCAACAAGGGCATATATGTTTATAACGAAAGAATGGGATCATGGCGCGAAAATTCTTTCCAGTTTAATAAGGCCGGTAGAGCTATCTCATTATTTAAAGACTCTACGCATTTATACGTGGGGTTCATGGGGAAATCTATTTACAGGATAAATTTGAAGGAGGTCGTCAGGCCAAAAATTGATATAAAAGGTAAATCTGCCACTTGTAAAGGCGACAGTATTAAATTATTCGCTTCGGGTTTCGGCCCTTTTACGTGGAGAATTGGGAATCTAGTACAAAAAAATAAAGATAGCCTTACTCTTAAGCTAGATTCTAACTTATTTGTTGAACTGATTGGAAAAGGCGACGGGATGGATACTGCAACAATAATCCCCTCTCCGGTAGAAGTATGCCATCCCATATCTTTTATGGCAGATACTACTGCATGTCCTGGAGATTCATTGGTTATCAGGGTATCTGCGCAGGGAAAGGTAAATTGGTATAGCAGCGGTGCAAATAACATTCCTTTCAACGGGAACACCTTTAAAACCATATTCAGAGACAACATCACTTTTGTAGTTGAAGGAGAATTTGGAGAAAGGGACACTCTAAGTATAAAGCGAAAGGCTGGAGATATTTGCTTTCCGGTGAATATGGAAGGTGACACTTTATCATGTATAGACCAAGCTATTACTATGAAGGCGTCTGGAGACTTAAATTATTGGTGGGCGTGGGCAAGCCAACCAGCTGATACAATCAGTACTGATTCAATCTTTACGTTCAAAATAAACGAGCCTCGTCAGTTAATACTAAACGGCAGGCAAGGCGCACGGAAAATAAAAAATATCTCATTAAAAGGTGATAAAGATTGCTTCCCGTTAAGAATTTATGAATTGATCACTCCTAATAGTGATGGAAAAAATGACTCATTTTATATCGAGAACATTTCTAGGTACCAAAACAAAGTCTCAGTGTTTAATAAATGGGGGGCGGAGGTATTCTCCGCCCAAAACTATGATAATACATGGAATGGCAATAATCTTCCCGGTGACTTCTATTACTATATAATTGAAGCAAACGAAGATAAATATAAAGGATCGCTACTTATTAAAAGGTAAAGTATCCTCTCTCATTAACGTACTAGTATCATCTTTCTACTTCTTAAGTTTTCTCCAGTTGCTTCGACGATATAAATACCCATGTCAAGATTATCAATTAAAAACGTAAGATCTTCTTTTCCTTCGGGGACCACACTCTCTCTAACTATCCTTCCAAGAACGTCTATGATTCTAACATTATCATATCTATTTAATGGTATTGTTACGTTTATAACTTCGTTTGCAGGAACAGGGAAGACCTTAAAATCCGTACCCGCGACAACCGGAGGCTTTTCAGGGCCACTTAGTTTACTAACGTAAGTTGTTATACTTCTACGGGCTATGGTAAGTTGTTCAGTGGGATTTTCTAACCGTAGACAATCCAATCCTCTAGCAGTGCGATAGGCGGAAAAGCCTGTCTTATTTTCGATAAGTTGCATATCTAAGTCTAATCTGAAATCCTGTTCACCATTATTAACGACGACAAGAGCGATTGTGCTATCAGTATTAACAAAGGCAGTTACCAATAAATCCCTCGAAGGAGATGACGCTTCTACCCTTACGGCCCCTGGCTTTATAAAGGCAGAATAGTTTTTGAAGGCATAATACTTTTTTAGAAATTTATTTGCTGGTGAATATAAACCAAACTTCTCGTCGGAGGATCTGGCGAAAAAAGTCCAATAACAATACGCTTGTACATTGCCGTAAGTAAGTGCTGTCGCCATTTTATTGGCTAGGTGGATGGCGCCTTCTTCCGTTGCGGGTTCCCCCGAGGTCTCTGTAATCCATATCCCAATGTCTTCTCGTTGGGAATGCATTAAAGAATGAATTTGTGACCACTTAGAAGGAGAAATAGTGGCTTCATTGAAGCCATCATTTGAATACAAATGAAGTCCAAAATAGTCTAAATCTTTTAGGGTCGCATTACGGTAATCATTAGTCTCGGGATTATCAGGAATCGTTTCTGGACCAAATATCTTAGTAGTTAGGTTTTCTCTTTGGAACCTTGCTTTAACTATACTGGTCAACTGCTTTAGTTCATTTGGTGTGTATTTACAAGACTCATATCTCTTATCAAAATTAGGCTCATTTTGCAAACTAACGGCATACATTTCAACCCCCGTTTCACGTTTTATAGCATTAATATAGCTTACCACAAACTCCGCTAATTCCTCATAATAATCCGGATCAACAGCATTTTCTGACCCCTCATCTGTAGACAAAGCATTGGTAGGCACTGCAGGACTCAAGTTTTTCTTCATCCAAGCTGGGGGGCTCCAGATCGAACCAATTATCTTTACATTTTTATCTTTAAGCCGCTTTAGCTCCTTGACATAGTTCAGTTTAGAAACGTCAAAACCACTCCTATTAATTACATTTGGATTGGAATTGTCATTTACTTGCTCAAACAATGGATTTAAGCCTATCCTTACTATTGAAAGTCCCAAATCATCCGTAGCTATATCTATAAAGGAATTCCCCAGGTTTGTAACCCCAAACCCATCAAAAGTTTGAAATTTCTTGGATGTATCAACCTTAATGGATGCTACCTCCAGGTTCTTCATATTAGAAACATTTACATCAAAAGATGACGTGTCAGATTTATAACCATCTAATGAAGCTATTACCGAAAAGGTGATGTTTCCAAGCGAGATAGGAAGGAAGCTCAAGTTTAATGTGGCGCTACCGCTAGCGTCTAATTGTGTATTTGAAACAATGTTAGAATTGGAGGTAATTAAAGAGTATTTTATTCTACTATAAGCAATAGAATCTTTCAACATATCAGCTTTTGGTAGGCCTATGCTACACATTCCGTTCTCGATGAAAGCAATTTTGTCAGAAAAGGATTTAAGTTTTATTATTGGAACTATACCGGGTTTTATATGAGCAGAATCTCCAATCCTAATTTCACTAATTAACATTGAAACATCAGAAGGCTTCCCTGGACGGATGTTTATAAGAATACTGTCAATTTGAGTAAGATCTACCTCCTCTCCCCTATTTCCGTCGAATAATAGGTTTGACTCAAAATTGAAATAATATTCTTCGTATTCGTTTACATTAATAGTTGAATTGTTTGGACTTACATATACCAAATCTGCTGGTGTCGTGACATTGTAGCGCCCTTTTGAATCAACCAAGTATATTAGCAATGGGACAAATCTCACATCCTCTCTGCTCTTTTCAGTCGGAGGAGGGTCGACAGCTGTGAGCATACTCCGGTCGGTTTTCGCCTTAATACTGATTCTCGGGCTTTTTGAAATATCCAGGCGAGGTAACTTCAGCCAGACACCACCATGAATTTCAGGAAACGTGTTTGGTTTAGTTGAAACGACAAGCAACCCCTTAGTAAGTTTTACCTTATGATACCATTCTTCTCGTAACAAGCTCAAATCGTTCCTGTCTGAGAATTGTTGAACCCATCCTGTTCTTGGTAATGGCCTAACGTTAAATAAAATTTCAGCTTCCGTTGCCTTGCTACTTCCCTCCTCTCCTTCGGTGACGGTTATTACCACAATTGTTGAACCCAGAGTCAACGGCTCATAGCTCACAGAAAGACGTTGCGAAGCGGCATCATATTCGTAGCTACTAATCTTTACTATATTGGGATCCTTAACGGCAAATTTAAAAGATAACGGTACAGCGTTTTTATCGCCATCATTTACCTGATTTATGTGAAATGTTTTTCTTCCACTATTGGCAAAAGCAATTACTTCCTCAATTGGCCCAATAGCAGGACTATTATTAATTTCTGAAGTAATATTCACCTTTAAAATATATTCTTTACTATCAATACCGCCTCCATTAGTACCTCCATCATCAACCAATAATAATTTTAGCGATGCAACTCCGGTCCCATTATTCGATTTCAACATCAGCAATTGATTTTTCTTATCATAGGTGGCTGACAAAAGGCGAGCGTCTACGGAGATTACAGTTACCTGCACCGCTTGCTCCACGGAAATATTTCCATCCGATATATCGAGAGGTATAGACTTTGGCGAGCCAGTTTTCATTTCAATAGGACTTATATCAGCGAGCTCTGGGGCCTTATTCTTTTCAACCAATATGGGCACCCTTATCTTACTAGAGTCAGACTCGTTGGCTAGAATTACATCGATAAATGTCGCTCCTGTAGAAGACTGAGTCTGAACTAGTAATTCTACTTCATTTGATGCAGGTAAATAGGCGTAGTCTACTACTTTAACAATGCTCGCATCCAGAGATTTTGCCTTTATCCTCAGTCTTTTTCTACCGTCCAACCCATCCTCGATATACTTCATCTTAAATTTTTGGGGCTTGGCGTCAATATAAAGATTTTGAGGCCCCAAAGGATATGCGTAGGGCAAGGCTTTTGCATTCCGTCCAAGAGAAATGTCATCAATAATCAGCGTTCCATGAAAATCGTACCTAGGGTTTATATATATTTTTATAGCTTTAACCTTATTCGCTGCAAACCCTTCCTTTTTTATTTCATTCAAAAATGAAAAAGATTGAACTAAGAAGGTATCCGACACAGCTATTTTTCGTCTCTCTCTTCTTATAATGTTTCCGCTACTATCTTCAAGACCAACCGTGATAAAGTAGGGAATTTTCACACTGCTATCATTGCATATTCTAAAATTTAAGAATGGAAAGTCTTTAATATTAATGGCACCGACCGCAATAGAAGTATGCTCTTCATTGTGTTTCCATTGCCAAACTTTAAGACTACCTCCCTCAATCCAATTTTTGCTATTGTCATAGCCTCCGACAAACGTTACATTAGCTGAGTTTCCGTTGTTGAAGTCTTGTCTAAAAGTGTCCTGGGAAAGGGCAATTGTTGCTAAGTATAGCAGAGCAAACAACGTTAAAAAGGCAGACGAACATCGTTTCTTTATTAAAAAGAGAGGCAAGAACATAGCGGTTGCTTTTAGAAGTGAAAGACTTAAATATAATTAAGTCAGAAAATTACAGAGATTCATCGGTTAATGCAACCTCTACAGTAATGGCAACATAGAAGTCTATGAGTCAGTTCAATAAATGCCTATAAAGCCACCGTTTTTATTTATTCCTTAGGGTTAGAGATTGACTGAGGGTCAAAGTACGTTTTACAAACACTTTTAATTCTTAAAAGCTATTTCTTCTTTTTAGAGGTGACAACCTTTTTTAACTTCTCTGAAGTAAGAGGCTTATCTAAGAAAAAGATATTCAATGCTGGCTCAAACTTTTTTAACTCTTCAGGCCGATCCGAATTGGCTAAAACAAGTATTTTAATATTATCTTTATTATCAAATTTTTTCAATCTTAGATATTGGAGGAATTCTATTCCATCCATCACGGGCATCCTTAAATCTAATAGTATTAGTTCTGGAGCATTGTTGTTATTCTGTTCCGCATAGTATTGCAAAAAATTTAGACCTTTCTCCCCGTTTATCTCTGAATGAACAATATCAGAAATATTCATCTTCTTAACTATCGTTTCATTTAAAAAATTGGTAGCCCCATCATCATCAACCAGCAGTACACAATTTATTTTACTCATAGCTTGCTATATTTTAATTCTAATAAAAAATATCAAAAAATGTTTAAATATCCCCTTGAATTCCAAAACTGGCGCATACCGACTTGTTTTTTGAAATCTTAGTCATAATTTAGCCTAATCAATAAACCATACAAAAATGAAAATAAAATTTTTAAATCAAACTGTTTTAATATTAGTCCTGGTATTTATAAGTATTTTTTCGTCTATCGCCCAGATAAATACTCCAAGACCTAGTCCGTCGGCCTCCATAATGCAGAAAATAGGACTTGCAGATGTTACAATTGCCTATTCAAGGCCATCTGCCAAAGGGAGAAAAATCTTCGGGGATGTAGTTCCATTCAATAAGATTTGGAGAACCGGTGCTAACGAACCAACTAAACTTACAACTACCGATACTATTTCTATTGGTGGCAAAAAGATTGGCCCTGGCGAATATGGATTATATACCATCCCTGGTGAGTCAGAATGGACGGTAATATTTGGAAAAAACCCAAAAACATCAGCGGGAGCATACAAAGAGGAGGAGGATGCAGTTAGGCTAAAAGTAAGGCCAGAGACATCTTCTTCAAAGCTTGAGACTTTCACAATTGATTTCGCCAACGTTACAACTACCTCGGCGGATTTAGTCCTAAGCTGGGAAAACACTTCTGTTAAATTTAAAATTGAAAACGAAGTAGATAAGAAGGTGATGGCGCAAATCAAAGACAGGAACGAAGATATCAATTTTCAGTGGCAAGCTGCCAGCTATTATTTTGACAACAATAAAGATTTGAACCAAGCTTATACCTGGGTTAACAAAGTAGTAGAAAGAAATCCTCAGTTTTGGACATGGCACTTGAAAGCTAAGATTGAAGCGAAGCAAAATAAATGTGCTTTGGCTACAGCATCGGCTCAAAAATCAATGGAGTTGGCAAAAACAGCTGGAAATGATGAATATGTAAAGTTCAACGAGAAGCTTATAGCTGATTGCAAAGGAAAAAAATAGTTAACGGAAGTTAAATGGAGAAAGGAAGCCTACGCATTTGGGCTTCCTTTTCTTTTTTCAAAGAATACCTGGATGAGGAAAGCAACAAATATCACCAGAAAACAACCAATGAGATTATACCAAAGGTAGCTGATATCTACCTTGAAGTACATTATAATAACCACAGCTTCAGCGATAACCGCCGCTACAAAAACAGCGTTTGACTTTAGATATTTAAAATAGAACGCCGCAAGAAAAATACCCAAAATGGTTCCGTAAAATAAGGAGCCTAATATATTGACTGCCTGGATCAGATTTTCCAAGAAGGAGGCTAGAATGGCAAACAATATAGCAATCAATCCCCACAAGACAGTGAGCCAACGAGACGCTGACACATAATGGCTTTCCGTACCGTCAATCTTTATGCTTCTTTTATAGATGTCCACGCATGACGTTGAAGCCAACGAATTCAATCCAGATGCCGTCGAGGACATTGCTGCAGAAAATATCACTGCCAATAGCAGTCCTATCAATCCATGAGGCAGGTAGCTTGTGATAAAGCTGATAAAGACATAATCTGAGTCATTTACATTGGCAGATGAGTCATGTTTTAATACCTCCTCTCGCATTTGGACCTTTACTTCTTGACTTTGTAAAGATATTTCCTTTAACCTTTGTCGATATTGCTCTAATTCTTTAGGTGAAGCGGACTGACCAACCTTTACCAGGTTGTCCAAAACCTCCTTCTTCTCCGAGAAAACTCTATGGTATTCATCACGGAGCTCTGAGGCTTTCGCACTCGTCACCGAGGTTGTAAACTGGCTCTGGGTTTCGTTATTGAAAAAATAGGGTGCTTCGTGAAACTGGTAAAATACAAAAAGAAGAGAGCCTAGTAATAAGATAAAGAATTGCATTGGAATCTTTAGAAGGCCATTAAACAACAGCCCCATTCTGCTTTCGGTAATTGACTCTCCTGACAGATATCTTGCCACCTGAGACTGGTCGGTTCCGAAATAGGATAGAGCTAAAAACAAACCTCCTATCATTCCAGACCAAAAGTTGTATCTATCTTTCAGATCAAATTTAAAATCAATAATATTCATCTTACCAAAAGTCCCTGCAAGGCCGACAGCCTTTGGAAATGACACATTTTCCGGCAGCAAATGCACCACCATATATCCAGCTAAAAACATTCCTCCGAAGATAACGGCCATTTGCTGACGATGGGTCACGCTCACTGCTTTAGTCCCCCCTGCCACTGTGTAAATAATAACCAAGATGCCAATAATAATACTGGTGATGTTAACACTCCATCCTAAAATTGTCGAGAGGATAATAGCGGGTGCGTAAATGGTTATGCCTGTAGACAGCCCGCGCTGAATAAGAAAAAGTATTGCTGCAAGGCTTCTTGTCTTATGATCAAATCTGGATTCCAAATATTCATAGGCGGTAAAAACTTTCAACCGATTGTAAATTGGAACTGCAGTAATTGAGATTATAATCATTGCTACTGGCAATCCTAGATAGAATTGAATAAATCTCATTCCATCTTGGTAAGCCTGGCCCGGAGTAGATAGAAAGGTAATAGCACTGGCTTGAGTGGCCATAATTGAGAGGCAAATCGTCCACCATTTGTTGTTGCGATCGCCTAATAAATAACCATCTATGTTAGAACTTTTTCTGGTTTTCCAGCTACCATAAAAAACAATGAAAGCCAATGTTCCACCTAATACAACCCAATCAATTATACTCATTAAAACATTTAGTGATTAGGTAAAAAATTATGATTGTAACGGCCAGATTGAGTAAAACCAGTGCATACCAAGATTTCCAGCTTTTGAAAAACGGGGGCTTGTTGTTTTCTGCGTTCATCTATTTCTTTCCTAAGCTTACCATGTTGGCAAATAACTTGTAAGCTCCAGCAACTCCTGCAGGTAGCTGTCTAAAAAACGACAAGCCTGTATAGATATAATTTCCTTTTCCAAACGAGGTAATCAATAACGCCCCCTCCTTAGGTTGCTCTCCGGGATCAGAGAACGACAAGAGTGGCTGGTACTCCTTGCTCCATTCTTTTGGAAAATACAGACCTCGTTCCTGAACCCAGTTATCAAAGTCAGTTGGAGTAATCTTGTTCGGACTATTAAAAATTGGATGGCTAGAATTCAAAAATTTGGGAACAGCGGTTTCGTCAGTAATTCTTTCATTGGCTACTTTGAAAGGATATGGGCCAATAGAATCCAAACTTAATCTATTATCTGCAGTGAAACCTCCAATCGTATTATATTGTACTATGACGTTCCCTCCTTCCTTCACATAAGTCATCAAGGCGGTATTCGCAAACTTTAGCGCATCTACCGTATTGTATGAACGAATGCCTAATATTATCGCATCATACTTTTTAAAAGTTACAAGACTAAAATCTGCAGGTTTAATAATTTCTACTTTATATCCAATCTGAGAAAGTGCCGCAGGCACCTCGTCTCCCGCGCCCATAATGTATCCAAGGACATTACCCTTTTTCTTTATATTTAATCTAACTGCCTTTGCCACAGCACTTGGCAAAAGTACCTGGGATGGTATATGGGAGTAATTTATCTCAATAATACCCTCATTGTATTCCTTGTTTCCAACTTTGGCTTTAAATTTTACCTCGCCTTCACTGGCGTTATTTGGTGGAAACAATTTGAATGAATAATTTTTTGTACTCCCCCTGGTACCAAGCGAAAATTCAATTTCAGAAGGCTCTATTTTCCAGCCTGACGGCACCTCGGGATATAGTTTGCCACTCACATTGTCCTTGCCAGCTTTAAGCTTCACCTCTATAGGCTTAGAAGTACTTTCAGAGAAAAGGAAGATTTTCTCTGACAGGTTTATCATTACCGGTGGCAATATGCGAAAGGGCTTATAAATTTCTCCTTCTACGGGATCTGTTTGCTTATAAGTAAGTGGCGCTGAGAAAGCAAGATCCTTTCCGTTTACATTTATGACATAATCGAAAACAACCATTGGAGGATTCTCCTTGAGTCCAATCAATTCTTGGTCGTTGACCTCGTACATTCCGGTGGACCAGGGAAGCCTTAACCAATATGGCTCGGAAAAGGGTTGATCCTGAACAGTGATAGAGGAAGTATTACCAAATGGAACATTTTCCTTAAGGTCGAAGACCAGACTCGTATCTTTCAGTTGTTTTGAAGATATACTTTTTAGAGAGGCTTTAATTGGGCTGCGATTTATTACCTCGATGTTAATTTTTATCTTTTCACCGGCTGTTGTCGTCTCCTGGTCAGCAAGGTTTTCGATATATAAGCCCAT
>DASVUU010000024.1:0-2113 GCA_036386935.1 Cytophagaceae bacterium
TGTAGCGGCAATAATATCGTTAGTAGATGATGGGAAGATAAATAATTCGGCAGCTACGCAACAGTTGTTTCCAGCCATGCTTAAAAATCCGGGTGTTCAGGTTCTTGATTTGGTTCAGGAACTAAACCTGCTGATAGATACGGATGGTAATGAGCTGCTGAAATACATCGATCAGGCTGTTACCATGTACCCTGATAAAATCGTTGAATATCATAAAGGCAAAAAAGGCGTTCTAGGTTTGTTTATGGGAGAGGTAATGAAAATATCAAAAGGAAAAATCGACCCAAAAACCGCTAATAAACTAATATTGGAGAAGCTAGATTCACTCAAGTGAAACCATCATGAGCCTACCGCTCCGAGACAGGGATGAATGCTCATCCGCCAGCTGGCGGATCGCCATTGAAAAGCAAACATATACTACTAATGAAAAAGATAATTGGGATTATTGGAATTTTAATAGCGGCCCTGACAAGCTGTAAAAATAGCGATGAGTTTACCATTAAGGGTAAGTTTGAGAACTTTTCGAATTTAAAAAGCATACAACTTTATCGGGGAAGTGATGTCGTCGACTCGGCAGTTCTCAATGAAAAGGGGGAATTTCAGTTTGCCGGGGTTTCTTCTGAGCCAGATTTCTTCACGATCAGTGCTGCTGAAAAGACGTACTCTTTGATTGCCGAAAATGGCGATGAGATAGACTTTAAGGCAGATTATTTGAGCGAGTCGGGCGAATTCGATTTAAGCGGTTCGGAAGAGTCCGAAAAGCTAGAGGACTTTAATCAGATTACAACTAAATACGGTAATATCTTCAGAGATATTCAAAAAGAGTATCAGGAGAAGGTGGGGCGGAACCCTGCTATTAAAGATTCACTGGAAAGCGTGCTAGCGCCCAAATTTGAGTCAAATGTTGAGGCATATTCCAAAGAAACTATTCAGTTCGCAGAGAAAAATAAAGATAACCTTGCGGGATTCTATGCTATCGGTTCATTAGACCAAATGAAATACGAACCGGTACTGATAAAGTATGCTCAAGAGATAAAAGGCAAATTTCCAAATTCGGGAGCAGTTAAAAGCTTTGTAACAAAAATGGACAAGCTAAAAGCTCTTTCAGTAGGTAACATTGCGCCTGATTTTGAAATGGCGGGTATTGATGGGAAAGTTTTAAAATTATCTCAGTTCAGAGGCCAATATGTTTTGCTGGATTTTTGGGCGTCCTGGTGCGGTCCCTGCCGCGAAGAAAATCCTAACCTGGTTAAACAATACAATGCATTTAAAAGTAAGGGCTATACCGTTTTTGGAGTATCCTTAGACAAAAGTAAAGATGAGTGGGTGAAAGCTATTGCAGCAGACAAACTAACCTGGACCCATGTTTCTGAGTTAAAGCAATGGGATAGCAATATCGTGAAGCTATACCTCCTTGAATCTATACCTACTTCCTTTTTACTGGATAAAGAGGGGAGAATAGTTGCCAAAAATCTTCGGGGTGAAGAACTCGAGGCCTTCTTGAAAAAAACGTTAAATTAGATGTGTTATCTTCTGTTGTATTAACAATTATTTAATATATACTTAACCATTTGCTGTTTTTAACGTTATACTTTAGTGGTAAATAAAACCATGAGTTCAACAAAGCAAAAGATCCTTATTGTAGATGATGAACCGGATATCCGGGAACTTATTGAATATAATCTTAAAAAAGAAGGTTATCAGGTTTCTACAGCGTCAAATGGCCAGGAAGGTGTTACTGAAGCGAAAAGATTTCATCCTGATTTAATCATCTTGGATATCATGATGCCAAAGATGGATGGTATTGAAGCCTGTCGCATTCTTCGCACCATGAATGAATTCAAGAATACCTTCATGGTATTTTTAACAGCACGCAGTGAAGAATATTCAGAAATAGCTGGCTTTAATGTAGGAGCGGATGATTATATCGCTAAACCAATTAAGCCAAGGGCGCTGGTTAGCCGGATAAACGCTATTTTGAGGCGCAATTCGCAACCAGAAGAGGCCATCGAAAACAAACTGGAAATCGCTGATTTAACTATCGACCGGGAAACTTACCTGGTTTATAGAAATGGCGAAAAGATAATTCTTGCCAAAAAAGAATTTGAACTTT
>DASVUU010000025.1:0-2304 GCA_036386935.1 Cytophagaceae bacterium
ATGTACCTACACCACTAGTAAATGCCCCAGAAAACGCTACTGAAGAACAAAAGGAATCTACACACCTTCAAAACTTAGCGATAATAGAAGGCGTGAAAAATTGGTCGGTAGACAAAATCTTTGAAGAGTTATACAAAGAAACTGATCATAGGTACGGGCAAATTGGAACAGAGGGAAGTTGTCGTACAGACCCAAATGGAAATTGCGAAGGAAATGAATTAGAAGATCTTTTGGCTTATGCGAAACGGTCTGGACTAAGGGTAATCGCTTACGAGGCCGGGCATGAAACAAATGTGCAATATAATGGTGCTTGGATACCGCTAAATAATCTAACTGCAGCTTATAACTCAGAAAAGATGTATGCACATACTAAATACGAAATGGAAAAATGGTATAGTTGGATGGGGTATGATGCCCTTTTAATTAAAAATGGTTTCTACGCCCAGAAAGGGTATGGGGCTGGATATGCAGTCGCTGAAAAGGAAGGGGATGCTTCTCCCCAATACCGAGCCTATCGTGACATGGCAAATAGTCCCTCACCCCCTCTTACCAGAGAAAGAGGAAATGTAATAGGTGTAGAAAAGGTAACCCTTTTGCCAGGCTGGCAAATTGCAAGTTATGATTTTCAGCAACTTAAAAATTCTACTGTGTTGCAAGATGGCTACGCTGGGTCACGAAGATTGGATGGCACCAAGGAGGGATCGAAAGATGTTTATCTAATCAGAAATGAAACGTCGGGTCTATATGGTCTGAGATTGAAAACTTATTATGTAGAAGGTAACTCGAAATATGACATATTCTTAGATGGTAAAATATTTAAAGCTAGGCTGGAACTTCCCGGAAATTTTACCCCCAATGCTACCTGGAGTGAAGAGATAAAAGTTTCGATTCCTTATGGTACTCATTCATTACATTTTCAGAGATCTGAAGGAACGAATGTAGGCTGGGCAAATCTTATTGTTATGGAATTTACGTTACTAAACGAGCTTCCTCCTGCCAAACCTGATCTTATCTATGGTGATTTGGTGGTATGTAAAGGCAATACGAAAGCCAAATACGAGGTAAGCCCTGTAGATTTTAGCGTTTGCGAATATGAATGGAGCGGATTGCCTGCTACAGCTACTATCTTGCCTAAAACTACTTCTACCCCTATTACTGGTCAAGGTACTTATAAAATGTTTATCGATTGGGGAAGCACACCAAACGGAGTTTATGACCTGAAAGTCGTGGGTAAAAACCAAAGCAAACTTCCTGGCAATACATGGCTTACTAGCCCTGAAAGAATCTTTAAAGTAACTGTGCAAACATGTGGTTTTGAAATTGACAAGTCACCAATTTGCGTAAATGAAAACGTCACCTATACCCCCTCTCCTATCCCCGACGCCAAAGAATACCGATGGGACCTTGGACCTGGAGCAACTCCCAACAGGTCTGTGGTGGAACCTACAAATAAGGCGGTAATAGGAAAATATACAACGATAGGCACCGTAGATGTAAAACTCACGGTTAAAAATGCCGCAGGAGAAGATAAAATCTATTTCAATGTCGTAAATGTGGTCAGTTGCAACAGCCCTATAGTGGTAAGCCCAGTCAAATATTGTAAGGGCGCAACTGCTTTGGCACTCACTGCTGAACTCTCTCCTGGTGGGTCTGACCTAAAATGGTATACTGCGTTGGCAGGAACACCTGTAGCTGCCCCTACTCCTTCTACTCAAGCAATTGGCACGACCTCTTACTGGGTCACGCAAATGAATAACGGAGGCAGCATCGAGAGTACTCCCTCGAAAATAGATGTAATTATAACTGACGTTCCCACAGCGCCTTTGGTAGAAAATTCTAATTTAAACTATTGTCAAAATGAGGTAATAAATCCTGCAGACATCACCAGCAAAGTGCAAAAACTAGATGGCTATGAGCTGAAATGGTATAGCAGCCAGACCGGAACTCCAAGTGATGAACTTGAGCTGCCTAGCACCGCAACTTTAGGACCACAAACTATCCGGGTAAGTCAGGCCAATACCAGTGGCTGCGAAAGTGGACAAACAGAGATTACGTTACAAATTGGCCCAGGCACAACTTTGGTTGTAACTCAAGAAGACCCGACTGTCTGCGGCCTTCCTGATGGCAAGCTTACTATCGCTGGTCTAGAAAATGCAAAAGAGTACAAAGTGGAGTACGAAAGAGAAGGTGAGAGTAAATCTATCAATTCCATCTCTACCAACGGATCAGGTCAATTAAAACTTGAAGGTCTGAGCGCAGGAAAATATACAACGATAGGCACCGTAGATGTAAAACTCACGGTTA
>DASVUU010000026.1:0-17907 GCA_036386935.1 Cytophagaceae bacterium
CTATCACATCACCTGATGGAGTATCTACCCCTTACCCAATGGCTGGTGCTTCAAGGAGTCTAGAATTAACAAAGACTGGAGATCATATTTTTTCTATGGTAGTTACTAGCGTAACTGGCTGTACAAGTGCTGCAGTCACAAAGACTGTCAAGATCTATCCTAAGCTAGAAGTGACCTTACCAAAGGATTACACCTTTAAATGTAATGATCTCGATACTACCCTTACTCCTAATATAGTGGGTGGCACTCCAGCTTTTAAATATAAATGGACGACCGCTAGTAAGGATTTCCGTTTTCTACCCAATGATTCAAATAGCTTCGTTAATATTACAATAGGTGGAAAAGTAGATGAAAGTTACAATTTGAAGGTTACAGACTCAAAAGGATGTTTTGCCGAGAGCTCGATAAAGATAAGCGATCCTTTGAAAGGGAGTATAGTCACCACGGGTTATTGTGAAATTGGTGACAGTATATCGTTTAAGAGTAGAATTACATCCCAAGTCTGGGGCATTAAAAATTTCAAATGGGTTTTCGATGATCAAACTTTCGAAACTGTCAAGTTAGACTCTTTATTCCATAAATACGGCAATGCAGATGCTGTCTATAAACCTTATTTATTTGTAGAGGATAATACTGGCTGTAAGGATACTTTGAGAGAAGGTGCATCTATAGGCGTGATACATTTTCTTCCGGACAATGAACTTTTAGTTACTCCAAACGACACATTATGTGCCTTTGAAAAATTAAACTACTCGGGCCCAAACGGACCCTATATAAAGAATTATAAGTTTGATTTTGGTGAGGGTTCGCCTATATCGAGCGCTTCCAAATCAGGGACCTTTACTTACAAAAAAGCTAATAATTATCTTTTAAAGGTTACTATAGACTACAATGAAGGAAAGTGTAAGAGAAACCTTATCCCGAAGGCAGTAAAGGTTTTTCCATTGCCTATAGTGAATATTTCTAAGATTGGGCCAGGTTGCAAAGATTCATTGATGAAGTTCGACGCGGTCCAAACTCCTAGTGAGGGTGGAAAAGGGATTAAAACATACTCCTGGAAAATTACAAATAACGGTACCAATATAGAAAGCTCTTCGATAAAAAACCCCCAGTTTTATTTTTCTAAAAAAGGGGAAAATCGTGCCATGCTAACAGTGACTGATAGCAATAATTGCGTTTCTGGGGATACCTCGAACTTTAAAATTTATTTTATACCGAAACCGGCTACGGTGATAGTTGGACATTGCGTGAACTCAAATATTACTTTCGCTAATAACAGTTCAACCCGGACACGTGATGATGATGTCGAGACGAATAACACCTGGTGGGATATGGGGAATGGTGATAAATATAACTTATATAATGTGATAGGGCATCACTACGAGAGAACTGGGGTCTATAATGTTACTCTTACTTTATATAATGAAAGCAATACTTGCTTCGATTCAACCAGTTTTAAACTAGTGATTGATCCTCAGCCAATTGCTGCATTTGGCCATGATAGCGCCTGTTTCGGTAAGGAAATTCATTTCATGGATCAGTCTAAGGTAGATACTGTAGAGGGCTACCGTTCTCCTTTAACTAAACGATACTGGCAATTTGACCAGACGAATCCAAATGAATTTGATACAGTGAACGTAAATCCTATCTTTACTTATAAATCCAGCGGAAGCAAAATAGCCTCTTTAATTGTTGAAAATGCAAAAGGATGTACTGATACTGCAACATCTATTGTGAACGTCTTGCCTTACCCAATTGCAAATTTCACAGTAAATGCAGAGGACCTGATGGCAGGAGTTCCGATAGAGTTTAGAGATTCTTCAAGTGGGGATCCAAGACCGAACTATTGGTATTATTCCTTCGGTGATGGGGAGGCCTCAAATGATTCGACTATTGCCTCTCCAATACATACATTTAAAGCCTCCAACATTGGAGCCGTCAACTCTTCAGACCTGCAGGTTACGCAGAGTGGCGGCTTATACAATGTGAAACAAATTGTCAAAAATTACTTCGGTTGCTCTGATACCATTACCAAAGCCCTTGATTTGAATGCATATCTAGCGGTACCTAATGCATTTTCACCTAATGGGGATAATATGAATGATAAGTTTGATATCATTCAAAAAGGCGTGGTCGAAATAAGCGATTTTAAGGTATTTAACCGCTGGGGAGAAGAAATATTTGTTGCGGGTTCTAAAGATTTGAAATCTTTTTGGGATGGCACTTATAAGGGCGAAGACCAACCTGCCGGTGTTTATGTGTATTACATTTCTGCAAAATCCATATATGGGGGCGATATGATATTGAAAGGAAATCTCACCCTATTAAGATAATATTATGCTAAAGAACAAAGCTTATTTTTTTGTATCAATTATTATACTGGCCTTTAGCATAAATAGCAAAGCACAGGATTTTCACTTTTCACAATTCTATAATTTCCCTGTTGCAATCAATCCTGCAATGACTGGAAAAATTAAGGAAGATTTCAGAATTTCTTTGATCCATAGAAGTCAGTGGAAGCAAATAAATTCTCCTTACACAACATCGGCCCTCTCAGCAGATATGAATTTTAGGAACCTTCCGCTTAATATAGAAAAGGCTGGGGTGGGTATTTATCTAATGAATGATGAGCTGGGAGACGGTATCTTTAAGAACCAATCTTTTATGGTAAGTGGTGCCGTTCATAAAGCTATAGACAATTTTAAGAGACATGTTTTTTCATTGGGAATTCAAACTGGATACGTTAGAAAGAATCTGAATAATTCTAATTTGGTGTTCAAAGATCAAAATGTAAATTATCAGTTTTCTGATAATCCATCTGTCTCAGCTGACGGCGTCCTGTCTGGAAACAATTATAATTTTATCAATTTCAACTCAGGGGTAAATTATAATTTCCTCGTAAACGAGAAAGTAGACCTAACCTTAGGCGCGTCATTTTTTAACTTGACCACTCCAAAGGAAACCTTTGTATCATCTGCCAAAAATAAACTTCCAAGAAGGTATTTATTGACATTCGGGACTAATATAAAAATCATGGAAAACTTTACAGTAATGCCCGCCGTGATGTATATGAGGCAAGCAGAGGCAGTAGATTTGAATATGGGTTCTGGATTTGCCTACCATTTCAATCAGAAAAAAGATATAACCGCTATCCTAGGCCTTTGGTATAGAAATTCTGATGCTGTAATTTTGCTGGCAGGCCTTAAGTATAAAAATTATCAGGCGAACTTTAGTTACGATGCAAGCATATCCAATGTAAAATCTGTAAAAGATGCGCCGAATCTAAGCAACGCAAAGGTCAATGCTTTTGAAATTTCTGTTTCCTACCTTGGTTTCCTAAACCGGGCTTTACCTAATGATGTCACTATTCCTTGCCGTTTCTTTTAATTCCTCTATGCATAAGCTTCATAAAATTTGGGTCGCTGTGACCAAGGCAGAATTAAAAATAGTATTAATTTACATTCTGTTTCTTTCTACCAGTGCTTATTCTCAAGAAAGAAACTTGAAAAAATTAAGTCATCATAAGCAGCATAAGATCGCTCATAACCTCATCAAGAGAGGCAGTTATTACAACGCATCTGATCAGCTTATTGACCTGGTAAAGAATTTTCCGGCAGAACGTGAATTCACTTTTCGGCTGGCGGAGGCCTATTTCCAATCCCGAGATTACAAGAATGCCGAGCAATGGTTTCTGAAGACAAGGGAAATGGATGGAAAGAATTCCACCATTGCCCAATTTCATTATGCTCAATGTTTGAAATATAACGGTAAGTATGAATTGGCGAAAAAAGAATTCAGTACGTTTCTAAATGGGAATTATAAGGCTGCTAAAAATGACAAAATCAAGACCATAGCTCAGAATGAGGTGGCATCTTGCGATTTTGCAATTAAGGAATCTAAATCTCCTGTATTTGCCGATATAATACATTTGGGAGATAACGTCAATTCTGCATACACGGAGTTTTCGCCAAACCAGGTAGATGATAAGACTTTGATTTTTGCTTCGTTACAATCTGACAGTGTATTAAGCGCTGGTCATGATGAAGTTCACTTTTATCATGTGAAACTTTACACGTCTGATAACACTTCTGGATCTTGGTCTGTACCGACCGAGATGAAACAAGTGAATAGTAAAAATGAGAGTACCGCCAATGGGATGTACTCCTCGGATAAAACCAAGTTTTATTTTACCAAATGCCGCACAGATCGAGACCACGAAATGGTTTGTAATATCTACTCCAGTGATGTAAAAGATGGGGAGCTGCAGAAGCCTGAAAAATTAAAAGGTTTGATAAATCTCGAAGGTTCTACTTTTTCTCAACCATTCATTACTCAAACTGGTACTGGCAAATCAAAAGCTGACGTTTTGTTTTTTGTTTCCAATATGCCTGGTGGTAAAGGTGGGTTAGATATTTGGTACACGCAGTTTGGCAAAGATGGGTCTTGTAGAAAACCGGTTAACCTTGGGGCAGGAATTAACACCATAGGCGATGAGATGTCTCCTTTTTATGAAAAGGATTCGTCGGTGATGTATTTCAGCTCAAACTATCATGCTGGATTTGGGGGATATGACATTTTTAAATCTAAGGGGCAATTATCTAAGTGGAATAAGCCTCAAAATTTAGGAATGCCAATTAATTCTAGCGTAGATGACACTTATTTTACGATGAGCACAAATAAGGATCATAGCTATATGGTTTCCAACCGTCCAGGAGGAATGCAGCTTAAAAGTGCTACCTGCTGCGATGATATCTATGAGATGAAGTATACTCCTGTTTCATTGATTTCTTTAAATCTGTTCGATAAAAAGGACAAGGGCGCACTCAATGGAGCGACTGTCGTTTTTCTGAAAGAGAAGGACGGTAAAAAAGATAGCTTGGGCAATCAACAATACGATACTGTTCCTTACTACGTCAATAAAAATCCCCTTCCAGGATTTGATGAAAATCAACAATTTTTCAAACCTGAAAAGGGTAAGAAATATTTGTTAAAGGTGCTTGTCCCAGGAATTGATTCAGCGGCATTTCCAATCGACGTCGATAATTCAGGAAAGTATAACTACACCGCCGATTCGATCAGTGGGATAAAAGTTAACAATCAGAAATCTCCTAATTCTGAAATATTGGTAGTGGATATGTTTTTAAATAGAGGAAAAGACATACCAGTTGCAACCATTACCAAAGATGAAACTGCTATGGAGCCGGAAAGGAAAAAGAAAATACGAGTTCCTAAAGACTACACCACGATTTCAGACATTATTAGAGAAAAAAAGATTTCGAAAAAGTCCAATGTGGACATAGAGTTCAAAGTCATGTTAAACTACGAGTTTGATGACGTGGACTTTATTGAGGTAAATGCAGGTAGCTTAGACAGCTTAGTTGGGCTGTTAAAAGAGTATCCTGATTTGCGAATCAATATTGCGGCTCACTCTGATAGCACTGGAACTTATGATTATAACATGAAAATTTCTAAGAAGCGAGCTTCAGTGTTACAATCACATCTGCACAGTCAGGGGATTTCCAAGAAGAGAATGTCTAGCCAGGGTTTTGGGTTTACAAATCCGATTGCGCCCAATTACAATAGTGATGGCAGTATAAATTCTGAGGGAATGGCCTTGAATAGGAGGGCGGAAATTAAGATAACTAGGCCTTCGGATAACGGAGAAAAGAAAAGAAAATAGCTACTGCTAATTTAATAGACATAAAAAAAGGAGGATAAATTATCCTCCTTTTTTTATGTCAAAATATAAACGCGATTTATAGTCCTGTGAAATCGAATGTTTCCAGAAACGAAGTATTGAATTTGCCAGATCTGAAAGTAGGGTCTTCCATCATCCTTATATGGAAAGGAATTGTTGTTTTTACCCCTTGTATTACAAACTCTTCTAAAGCTCTTTTCATTCTACTCAATGCCTCATCTCGAGTTGGTGCACTCACAATAACCTTGGCTACCATCGAGTCATAATTAGGAGGGATTGTATAGCCATTGTAGCAATGGGTGTCTACACGCACGCCGTGGCCGCCAGGTAAATGAAGATTAGTTATTTTTCCTGGAGAAGGTCTAAACCCATTGGCAGGATCTTCAGCGTTAATTCTGCATTCTATGGAGTGTTTGCTAGGAAAGCAATTTTTCATTGATAGAGCACCGCCAGAAGCCACTTTAATTTGCTCTTTGATTAAATCTACACCTGTTACTTCTTCAGTAATGGGATGTTCAACTTGGATCCTGGTATTCATTTCCATGAAATAGAATTCCCCGTGCTTATCAACTAAGAATTCGATTGTTCCTGCACCTTCATATTTGATCGCTTTAGCTCCTTTGATGGCAGCATCTCCCATCTTATTTCTAAGCTTTTCTGTAATGATAGGAGAAGGTGTTTCTTCAATAAGTTTTTGATGCCTTCTTTGAATAGAGCAATCACGTTCCGAAAGGTGAACAACCTTGCCAAAACGATCCCCAAGAATTTGAATTTCTATATGTCTTGGCTCTTCTATATATTTTTCTAAATAAAGTCCATCGTTTCCAAAAGCTGCACCTGCTTCAGTTTTAGCATCTTTCCATGCTTTTTCAAACTCTGAATCATTACGCACAATACGCATCCCTCGTCCACCACCACCTGCTGTTGCTTTAAGAATGACAGGATATTTTACTTTGTTTGCAAGCTTTATACCCTCGTCTATTGAAGACAAGAGCCCTTCACTCCCAGGAATGGTAGGCACGCCTGCCTTTTTCATTGTCGCTTTTGCCGATGACTTGTCTCCCATTTGATTGATCATGGAAGGGCTTGCGCCAATAAATTTTATCGCGTAGTCTTCACAAATTTTCGAGAAGTCGGCATTTTCAGAAAGGAACCCGTAGCCAGGGTGTATTGCATCCGCATTGGTTATTTCAGCAGCAGCAATAATATTGGGCATATTTAGATAAGACTTATTACTTGGTGCAGGACCAATGCAAACTGCTTCGTCTGCAAATCTTACATGAAGGCTATCTTTATCTGCCGTAGAGTATACGGCCACTGTTTTAATCTTTAACTCTTTGCAAGCCCTGATGATTCTAAGTGCGATTTCACCCCTATTTGCAATAAGAATTTTATTAAACATAAATCAAAATTTAATTAATAGTAAAACTGATATGACCAGCTAAAATGAACTGTGAATGGTAAATCAGGCAGGTTCTACTAAAAAAAGCGGTTGATCGTATTCTACTGGAGAGGCATTTTCTACCAACACTTTTACAATCTTGCCCGAAATTTCAGATTCTATTTCATTGAATAGTTTCATAGCTTCGATAATGCAAACAGTTTGCCCAACCTTTACCTCATCTCCTATATTGACGAAGGATGGAGTTTCAGGATTTGACGATCTGTAAAAAGTGCCAATCATTGGGGACTTTATCGTGATGTAATTTTTTGCAGAAGCATCTTCAGTGGTAGAAGGCGAAGGAGTGCTTGCGGGAGTAGCGGAGTTGGTATGCGGAACAGTTATAGGAGCTACTGCTAGCTGTTGTGGTGGGAGACTTTGTAATGCAGGAGCTTCGACATAACGCGGTTGTAGTTCCTGATGCTTTTTTACGCTTAACTTAAATTGTTCAGTTTCTATATTTACCTCAGCGAGGCCAGAACCAGCAATAAAATCTAGTAGTTCTTGTATTTCTTTTGCTTTCATCGTGTTTAGTTTTAAGGCTGGTTTGGTTAGGGTATGCAACCAATATCAATTCTATTGTTACTTTCCAGCCTTTATGTTTTATAATTGATAAAACTACAATAGGTTTTTACTATAATTTCAAATGTAATTACAATAAGTGTAAAATTTATAATTTGATTGTTTTATCGATAAATTCTTAAAAATAATTGAGTAAATGAGTTAAGCTTATTTGGCATCATAACCCCATTTGATAAATACAGAACCCCAAGTAAATCCACCGCCAAAGGCCGCCATTATTACGTTGTCTCCTTTTTTGAATTTCTTTTCATAGTCCCATAAAAGTAAAGGGATGGTCCCATTAGTAGTATTGCCATACCTTTCTATATTGATCAATACCTTTTCTTCTCCTATGCCCATTCGCTCTCGAGTTGCATCTATGATCCTCTTATTAGCTTGATGAGGAACCAGCCAGGCAATATCGTTTGCCGTAAGATTATTCTTTTCCATGATCTCTTTTGCAACCTGAGACATGTTGGTTACGGCAAATTTAAACACGGTGGCACCTTCCTGTTGTGCATAATGCTCTTTGTTTTCAACCGTCTGATGAGATGCAGGATATCTGCTACCCCCTGCTTTTTGAGAGAGGTATTGAGCTCCAGAGCCGTCAGTTCTCAGGATGCTATCAACAATACCCAATCCTTCTGAGTTGGGTTCCAGCATTACAGCCCCAGCTCCATCACCAAAAATGATGCATGTAGCGCGGTCTTTGTAATTGATGATTGAAGACATTTTGTCTCCCCCAACTACGATTACCTTTTTGTACTTCCCGGTCTCGATAAACTGCGATCCTGTAACAAGACCATAAATAAAACCAGAACACGCAGCTTGTAAGTCGTAGCTAAAGGCATTTTTTAAGCCAGCCATCTCGCACAGCAGGTTTCCAGTAGCAGGAAAGACAAAATCAGGAGTGGTTGTACAGCAAATGAGAAGATCTATTTCTTCTGGTTGGGTACCAGTTTTTTGTAAAAGTTGGTTTACGGCTTTTACAGCCATATGCGAAGTGCCTTGGCCTTCACCCTTTAAAAGTCGACGTTCGGTAATTCCCGTTCGAGTTATGATCCACTCGTCGTTGGTATCAACCATCGATTCAAGTTCCTTATTAGCAAGTATATAATCTGGGACATAGCCACCAACACCTGTAATCGCTGCTTGTATTTTCGCCATTCTTTATTTTAAAAGAAAAAAAATATTAACTATAAGCCTTTTTTATTTTTTCGTGGATTTTGGCTTCTACAAGTTGCACAGCCTGTTTTAGCATATTTTTTATGGCTGTAGGAGAGGAGACGCCATGACCAATTATTACGTTTCCATTTACACCTAAGATAGGGCTTCCGCCGATGGATTCATAATTAAATAAATCAAGTAAACTGTCTCTGTAATTACGTCTGGCCATTAATTCATAAAATGTTTCAGCCATTTTAAGAATCACATTTCCTGTAAAGCCATCACAAATAATAACATCCGCTTTTTCATTGAAGATATCGCGACCTTCAACATTGCCAATAAAATTGATCTTTGTGTTTAGTTTGATAAGTTGGTGAGCAGCCTGTGTTAATACAGTGCCTTTCTGCTCTTCTTCCCCAAGATTCATTAACCCAATTTTGGGTTCGGGTATTCCAAGGATATGTTTGGCATAGATGGAACCGATCAATGCAAACTGATCTAAAACATCTGGTTTGCAATCTGCATTTGCTCCAACATCCAATATGATCCCATATCGGCCAACTTCTTTAGGGATAAATCCCGCGATTCCTGGTCGGATAATTCCATCAATTGGCTTAATGGTAAACATAGCACCAACAAGCATAGCGCCTGTGTTACCGGCGCTACATAAGGCATCTGCCTTGCCATGCTTTAGAAGGCCGTAGCCAACAGCAATGCTAGAATTTGTTTTTTGGGAAAAGGCCTTGGTGGGATGTTCAGCCATTTCAATAACTTCACCAGCATGGACAATATTGAATTTGTCTTCACTGCCTCCAAGTGATGAAATATGGCTTTTAATAACGTCTTCCTTGCCTATAAGAGTAATCCGGATTTGAGAGGGAAATTCTTTTTCGGCGAGAATTGCTCCTTCAATGATTGCTTTGGGCGCAAAATCTCCGCCCATGGCATCCAGCGCTATATTCATTGGCCTAAGCTAAGACCTCTTTTTCAATTACCACGTGACCCTTGTAATAAAGCTTACCTTCATGCCAGTGAGCTCTGTGTGATAAGTGAAATTCGCCTGTAGTTGGGCATATCGCAAGTTGAGGAAGGGTTGCCTTATCATGTGTCCTTCTTTTATCTCTTCTGGTTTTCGATATTTTTCTCTTAGGATGAGCCATTTTATTGAAATTTAATTGTTGTTATTTTTAATATTTTTTAATAATTCCCATCGAGGATCTACCTGATCTTCCTCTACTTCTGCCTCTGGGCTTGCAGTACTGTATATTAATAGTGTTTCCTCTGTTGGATCCTCATCTTCGGTAGAAAACCTTGGATGAATCTTTTTGATTGGCACTGATAATCCAATGAACTCATAAATATATTGAGCCACATTGATCTTCTGAGCATCCTTGGGGATAGTCACAATCTCATCTGTCAGCTCGGCAAACTCATCTCCATATTTAAAGATTAGCTTGTTGGTACTTTCTATATGATAATCAAATAGATCGCTGCTTCTATCACAAGATAGTTCAACGTTTCCATTAATAGTAAACTCAGTAATAATATGAGCATCAGACTTATCTAATGTCATTTTTACGTCCAAATCACCTTTATGGATAAAGCTATCTTCAAAATCATTAAAGAAGGCACTGTCAATTTTATAATCAAAGTAATGTATCTTATTACTCAGCCTTACAATATCTATATCAAAATGTCTCCAAGCTTTCATCTGCGACTGATGGTGTCTAATTAAATTAATAAATAAGCAACCAACTAACTCTTATAAGGGTTCAATATGCCTTCTTCGGATAAAGTTTGCAAAGTTAGTACAATAATTTAATTTTTAAAACCTATCCTATCAAAATGTCTCAGATATTATGATATAAACTAAACCAATATTGGTTTTCGATTTTTCACTATATCGACCGCTAAGAATAGTGCTTCGCGGAATGACGTCTCGCTCGCTATCCCTTTTCCCGCTATATCATAGCCAGTGCCATGATCTGGTGAGGTTCTGACAATTGGAAGGCCTGCCGTATAGTTCACGCCGCGCTCGAAAGCAATGGTTTTAAATGGAACAAGACCTTGGTCATGGTACATAGCGAGAATGCCATCAAATTTTTCATAGTGGCCGCTGCCAAAAAAACCATCTGCAGGAAAGGGGCCATGTATGAGAATGCCCTTATTCTTCAGGTCCTCAAGTATCGGTTTAATAATGGTAATCTCTTCATTACCTAGTAAGCCCTCTTCACCTGCATGAGGATTTAATCCTAAAATGGCAATCTTAGGTCTAGTTAACCCAAAATCGTTTTTCAGGGTTTTGTAGAGGATATTAATTTTAGAGACAATCTTCTCTTTGGTAAGCTTAGCCTTGACGTCCCCAAGCGGTATGTGCCCGGTGACAACGCCAACCCTTAATCCTTCACTTACCAAGAACATCAAACTATCATTTACCTGCGATTTTTCTGTAAAGAATTCTGTATGGCCTGGAAATTTGAATTCTTCGCTTTGAATGTTTTTTTTATTTAATGGGGCTGTAACGACACCGTCTATAGTTTGTGCAAGGAGGTCGTCTGTGGCTCTCGTGAGTGCAAGAAGTGCACATTTCCCTGCTTGGCTTGTTGACTTTCCTTGATTTAGCTCAAAATCTTCTTCCCAACAGTTTATTAAATTAACCCTCTTAGAATTAAGCGTATCAAATCCTTTTATGATGTTAAAATTGATATCCTCTGTTTCTAAAATCCTTTTTTGTTTATTGAATATTTTTAATGATCCATAAACCACGGGAATGCATATTTTTAAGATACGACTGTCACTCAGAGTTTTTAAAATGATCTCAGGGCCTACACCATTGAAATCTCCTATCGTAACGCCTATAACTGGTCTATCTGTATTGTTTAAAAAGTATCCCATGAAGTTTTAGCCTAAGTCTAATTAAATTCAAAAGTAGCAATCTTCAAACTCAAATAAAATTAAGTCGTTATCAAGTTTGGGGTTCAACCTGTTCCAAAGTTGTGTCGACGACACAAGGCATACTTCAGTCAAATACTGAATTATTATAATATAAAATAAAGAAGGTACTTTTGCCTAACATTTCAACTTATGAATAACGTCAGGCCCAAAAAACATTTAGGACAACATTTTCTTACCGACTTGTCCATTGCCGAAAAAATTGTAGATGCACTCACCCTTCATCAAGATTATAAAGAGGTATTGGAAGTAGGGCCCGGAATGGGTGTTTTGACAGATTTTTTATTGAAGAAGAATCTTAATTTAAAACTGAATGAAATTGATCGAGAATCAATTGCCTATCTTTTAGCAAAGTATCCTCATTTGAAAGAAGATATCTTAGAAGGTGACTTCCTGAAAATGGACTTGCCGAAACACTTTTCAAAGCCCTTTGCTGTAATCGGTAATTTTCCCTACAACATATCCACACAAATTTTCTTTAAGGTATTAGAGAACAAAGAATTGGTACCTGAAGTAGTGGGGATGTTGCAAAAGGAGGTCGCAGAAAGAATTTGCTCAAAACACGGAAGCAAAGTTTATGGGATATTAAGTGTACTGGTTCAAGCGTTCTATACTACTGAATATTTGTTTACAGTTGAACCGGATGTTTTTAACCCTCCGCCGAAAGTCCGCTCTGCGATAATTCGGTTGCGTAGAAATGACCGAACAGATATTGGGTGTAATGACAAAACGTTTCTACGAGTGGTGAAAGCAGCGTTTCAAACTAGAAGGAAAACCTTGCGTAATGCCTTAAAAAGCCTAAATTTACCGTTGCACTTTACCGATGGAGCGCAATTTAATTTAAGGGCAGAACAATTGTCCGTAGAAGAGTTTATCACTCTTGCCTGTCAAATTGAAAAAGCAACAATGTAGAATTTATTAATATGCAATTCGAGCTAACCGCGGAGTTTGTTGACCAACTAAAAGAGGCAGTAGAAGCTCAAAACAAATCCTTTATCAAGGAAAGTTTGGACGAGATGCATGCTCAGGATATCTCTGTGTTATTGTATGAGCTTGATAATCTTGAGTCAAAATATATTCTAAAATGTCTTGACATTGAACTAGCCGCCGACACCATCCGCGAGCTGGACTCTGATGTAAGGAAGAAATTCTTAAAAGACTTTACACCCGAGGAACTTGCCGGATATATTAAGTACATAGATTCGGATGATGCGGTAGACATATTAAATGAGCAGCCTGTAAAAACTAGAGAGGAAGTAATTCCTTTAATTGAAGATTCTGAAAAAGCGACCCATATAAAAGACCTTTTGCACTATGACGAAGATTGTGCAGGAGGGTTGATGGCTAAAGAGCTAATCAAAGCGAATTTGAAGTGGACTGTAAAGCAATGTATTGAAGAAATAAGGCGGCAGACTAAGACTGTTGAGAAGATGTATTCCGTGTATGTAGTAGACGACACGGACAAATTGTTAGGCAGGGTTTCACTTAGGAAGATGTTGCTAGCAGATGACGACTCTCAAATTGCAGATCTTTACGACCCTGATATTATCTCAGTAGAATCTTACCGCGAATCAAACGAGGTTGCTGAGATCATGAAAAAGTACGATTTGGTTTCTATCCCCGTAGTGAACGTCCATGGCAAACTACTGGGTCGTATTACCATAGATGACATCGTCGACGTAATCACGGAACAAGCGGAGCTGGATATGCAGATGATGGCAGGTATTACGAACCCTGTCGAAGAAGATGACTCGGTCTGGCAGCTGTCAAAAGCACGACTTCCTTGGCTGATGATAGGAATGTTAGGGGGAATGCTGGGTGCCAAATTTATTGGACTATTTGAGAAAGACATTGCTTTGATACCCGCCATGGCATTTTTTATACCCCTCATTACCGCTACGGGTGGAAATGTTGGGATTCAATCATCCTCGGTAGTAGTGCAAAGTTTGGCCCGTGAAACGGGAATAGGGAATTTCACTTTCAATCGGTTTGCAAAGGGTTTTATAGTTGCATTGATCAACGGGGTGGCTATATCCAGCATTGTTTTGATATTCAATTTTCTAATTGGGGAAAGCGCAGGGCTGACGATGGTTGTTTCTATTGCGCTGTTTAGTGTTGTAATTCTTTCATCATTTATGGGTACAGTGACGCCGATAATTTTGAACAAATTTGGAATCAATCCGGCTTTGGCGTCGGGGCCTTTTATTACCACGGCCAATGATTTGCTTGGCTTGATGATTTATTTTTCTGTGGCCCATATTTTATTGCTAAATATCTAGCTCATGGAATATCGATGTCTCATTGTTGAAAAAATGCACCCTTCGATCAATGAGATGCTTGTAGGTATTGGTGTAGTCCCTGATTATCGACCTAGTATCACGAAGGAGGAATTTTATAATGACATCATCAACTATGACGGGCTTATAGTCAGGAGCAAATTCAATCTGGATGCGGACATAATAGAGCGGGCGACAAGGTTGAAATTTGTAGCAAGGGCGGGCGCTGGAGTTGATCAAATAGATTTGGAGGCTGCAGCAAAACGCACACTGGTGATTGTAAACGCGCCAGAAGGCAACAGAGACGCACTCGCCGAACATGCTATTGGTATGTTGTTGTGCCTAATGAATAAAATGCATTTTGCGGATTCCCAAGTGAGGAAGGGACTTTGGGACAGAGAAGGAAATAGAGGATTTGAAATAAAAGGCAAAACGATCGGGCTGGTTGGTTATGGATTTATGGCAAAAGCATTTGCGCAACGACTTCAATCGTTTGGCGCGAAAGTGGTTGCTTACGATAAGTATCTGAAAGGTTTTACTTCGGAGCTTGTGGAAGAGGTAAGCTTGGAGCAATTGTTTGAGCAAACCGATATCGTTAGTTTCCACATTCCCCTCACGAAAGAAACAAAGGGAATGGTGGATCTAGGGTTTTTAAATTCATTCCAAAAAAATATTTGGCTGCTCAACACGGCCAGAGGTGAAGTTTTGGTTTTAAAAGATTTGAATAAAGCCATTGAGAATGGAAAAGTGATAGGCGCCGCCCTAGATGTATTGGAAAATGAAAAGTTAGACCAGCTAAGTGAAGATCAGAAGATCGAGTTTGAAAAGTTAGTGAACCAGCCCAATGTATTGTTGACCCCGCATGTGGGAGGTTGGACGCATGAATCTTATTTTAAAATCAACCAAGTGCTAGTGGAAAAGATAAAACAGGTGTTGTTTTCCCATTAACATACGTCACCTATATTACTCTGGACCAAGCTTAATCTTTGACTTTTCAAAAATTTATTAATAATTTTGTCTACGAACGGTTCTAGACGACCGTTTTTTTTATTGTATTTACCTAATTAAAATATTTATGAGCAAGGTTTCATATTACACCGAGGAAGGATTGAAGAGATTGAAGGATGAATTGAATATGCTTAAAACAAAAGGCAGATCCGACATGGCAAAGCAAATTGCAGAGGCACGTGATAAGGGAGATTTGAGCGAGAACGCCGAATATGATGCTGCTAAAGATGCCCAAGGTTTGCTGGAGTTAAAAATATCGAAACTGGAAGAGACCCTTTCCAATGGCAGGGTGATTGATGAAAGCAATATTGACCTTTCCAAAGTAAGCATACTTTCTAAGGTTAAAATAAAGAACAAGAAAAACGGAGCGACTATTATCTACACTTTGGTTTCGGAAGAAGAGGCTGATTTGAAAGCTGGAAGGATATCTGTAAAATCTCCTATAGGAAAAGGGCTGCTGGGTAAGAAGAAAGGCGATTCGGCAGTGATAGAAGTTCCGGCAGGGAAAATGGAATTTGAAATCGTAGACATCGACAGGTAATGGCGAGTATCTTTTCGAAAATAGTATCTGGGGAGATTCCCGCGTATAAAATTTGCGAGGATGAGAAATACTTAGCATTCTTAGACGTGAATCCTTTGGCACCAGGACATACGCTCGTTATTCCTAAAGAGGAGATCGATTATATTTTTGACATGGATGACGAGCTTTTAGCAGGTCTCCATTTATTCAGTAAAAAAGTTGCCACGGCTTTGAAGAAAGCAGTCCCTTGTATCAGAATAGGTGTTACGGTGATAGGTTTGGAAGTGCCTCATACCCATATTCACCTAATCCCTCTCAACAGTATGAATGACATTAACTTCTCCAGGTCCAAGCTTTCTTATTCCAAGGAGTATATGGAGGAGGTGGCGGAAAAAATCAGACAAGGACTGTAAGATGAAATATTTAAAAGGATCCTTTCGAAAGGATTTATAGATATTTTAATCAATTAGTTTGGGTGAGTGATGGCAGCGGATACCCACAGCCGACGCAAGGAGGCGAGGAGTAGCAGCGGACAGCACGACTTTTTTGCTTTTCGCGAAAAAGGCACCCCCAAAAAATCTTAATTTGTACTTTTATTATTCTCTAAAACGCCCTCCGATGATTGTTGGGTCCTTATCACTTTATTCTATCAGGATTGTCCTTTAGAAAGGAAGCCCATCCTTTGCTCTTCGTTTGTACAGTTCCAGATTGATAATGGTGGCAAACTGCCACAGCTAAGGCATCGGTGGCATCAAGTAGTTTTGGCTGGTCTTTGATGTTAAGCAGTTGCAGGAGCATTGCTGAAACTTGCTCTTTCGAGGCGTTTCCATTGCCAGTTACTGATTGTTTTATTTTCTTAGGAGCATACTCGACGATAGGAATTTGTCGAGATATGGCAGCGGCAATAGCTACACCCTGAGCTCTGCCTAATTTCAGCATGGATTGAATGTTCTTTCCAAAAAAAGGAGCTTCAATTGCAAACTCATCGGGATGGTATTCGTCTATAAGCTGGATAATTCTTTCGAAAATTTTATTTAGCTTTATTCCATGGTCGGTGTACTTGCTTAGGTGTATCACGCCATATTGAATGAGTTTTATTTCTTTTCTCTTGATGACTATAAGCCCATATCCTGTCACGCTTGTTCCCGGGTCGACCCCTAGGATGATCTTTTCTATGGGGAGGGTTTTATCTGTAGAAATCACTTATGCAATATAGTTATATAAAATCAGGTGTAAAAACGTTAGAACGGCCAGGAATATTGGTTTGGCTCAAGTCTGCTATTTTCTTAGGCGTTGCATTTCTGATCTATACGATTTTAGTCAATAAGGCTTATTTCGACCAGGATTTTATTTCGAGCTTCCAGTATTTGAATGAAGGCAATCTTACTCTTCTTTGCTTAACGTTAGCTTTACTGCCCTTGAATTGGGGGTTGGAATCCCTAAAGTGGAAATATCTTACGAGGAATCTGGAGGAGCTTAGTTTTATGGAGGCTTACAAAGGAGTCCTTACGGGAGTATGTTTTGGGCTTGTAACGCCACATGGTATCGGTGACTACCCAGGAAGGGTGTTGCAGATGAAAAGTATAGAAAGAATAAAAGGGACCGGCGCAGTGCTAATAAGCCGAATTACCCAATTCTATATAACGCTTGTGCTGGGATCGATTTCTTTACTTTACATTTTCGAAAAGCTATTGTCGCCACAAAGCCTATTTTTTCAAAGTTTGTTGGTGCCCCTTTTTCTCCTTTGCAATGTGCTGTTTTTGATGATTTTTATTTTTAATAAAAAGGTCTTTGCTTTATGCAACAGCGTACCGTGGTTCACTAGATTTGTACCATACTTTAAGATAGTTGAGGAGTACGATACTCAAGATTTCTTTATTGTAATATTGTTGGCTTTTCTCCGCTATGCCGTATTTGCATTGCAATTTCTTCTACTGTTTTATGTGTTTAATATTGATGAAGAGCTAGTTACAATGGTGATGGGCGTGTTTTTTATCTTTTTAGCCAAATCTATCATTCCGACATTTTTTGACTTAGGGATTAGGGAAAGTAGCGCGTTGTATTTCTTTCACCATTTCTCGCCTGGCAATGAGAATGTGCTGTTTGCAAGTCTCACATTATGGTGCATCAATATCGTGCTTCCTGCGATACTAGGCATGTTCCTTATTTTTAAGATTAAATTATTTACCTCAAAGTGATCTTTTTTCTTGGTGGCCTAACGGTAATATATGTCCTACTGACAGCGCTACTAATTTATAATTGGAAAGCAATACCGGAAATAGTG
>DASVUU010000027.1:0-1898 GCA_036386935.1 Cytophagaceae bacterium
CACCCTGGCAAATATAGGATCAAGGTAAATCAATACATGCGACGGGATCCGTTGGAGGGAATTGAAGCTTTTGGAATCAAAATAATTGATCCTGAGAAAAAGTAATCGTTTATTCTAAACTTTTTGGATGATGAGGCCTCATCTTTATTCGCCTACCCATAAGTCTTCTTAGTCAGAAGAAAGTCTTATCCTATCGCCTTTAATTTTGTTTAAATGCTGTTTGGCATCCAAGCCGATTTTTAAAATTGCCTACTATCCAACGATGCCTATCTAAGCCATTAGGAATCAATATTAATAATCACTAACTTATTATAATAATCATTTAAAGAACTGTTCTCCTCATAACATTTGTTTCCATTTTGAGCTTTATAGTTAAGGATCCTCAAACAAATTCATATCAAAACTCTATCTAAAATATTAAAAGCCTTTCTAAGGTGGACGATGTATATCGCCGTCTTTCTTATTACTATATTTTTCCTTGCATTTCTTTTATTAAAGCAATCTAAGGTTCAAACTTTTGTAGTACGAAAAGTAACCGAAAACCTCTCCAATACTCTCAAAACAAAAGTCAGCATAGGTAGAGTTGATATTGATTTCTTTAAGACGCTGGTGCTTGAAAATGTCTATGTTGAAGACAAAGCTAAAGACACGATCCTTTATGCTGGTAGAGTGAAAGTCAATATCGGCTTACTTAGCTTAAGTCAACAAAAAATACTTATTTCCTACAGTGCTCTTGAAAATGCTAGAGTTAATATCTACAAGAAGGACGGCATGAAGGAATTTAACTATGATTTCATCCTAAAGGCATTTTCTTCCAATAATGTAGATACGACTGGTGGATCTACCTGGGAGTTTGATATGGAGGACATCGAACTTAGCAACATACGTTTATCATTTTTCGATTTTGCTGGAAAGATTGATCTGGATGTTCAATTGAAAAAAAGCCAAATCGACCTTCAAACTTTAGGACTAAATGATCAACATCTAATAGTAGATAAGGTGACATTGATAGGCCTTCAAACTGCTTTTACTAATCTCCGGGGAACGCCTGAAACACTGTCTGCGGATACTAGCAAACAAAATACGCAGCCTGCTCCCCCATGGTCCTTTACAGTTAAAAATTTAACTATTGAGAACACCACGTTAGCATATAACAATATGAATTTTGCTGAGGCTCAAAGCGGAATTGATTACAACCATACCTATGTAAAAAATCTTAACGGAGAAATTGGCCTTGACATTAATTCAAAAAACTATTCGTTCAATGTAAAGTCGTTGTCTCTCCATGAAGAGAGTGGATTTATACTAAATGATTTGAAAGTCTCCGCATTATTGACTGATACCTCTACTTCAATTAATCTTGCTAGATTCTTAACTCCTCTTTCTGACCTTGATCATTCGCTTAAGATTTCTCTTCCAGATTTTGCAAAGCTTCAGGAGAAGGTAAATGAAATAGGCGCTCAGGCCTCATTCGACGGGGACGTGATTTCACTACAGGATGTTGCATACTTTGCTCCACAGGTCAACGAATTCACGCAAATCAAAAATCAAAAAATAATTATTTCAGGGGACCTGGATGGAAGAATAGATAACATTGTTTTTAATGATGCATCAGTTTCATTAGGTAAGAATCTCGTGGTTGGTGATTTTATACTCAAAGGCCTTCCTGATGTTGACAAGCTAACGTTTGATGTGAACCTAGAGCGGCTACAAACAACCGGCAAATTCATTGCAGAGTTCGTTCCAGACAAGTCTTCTCCAGTAAATATAACATCCACAGGTAATATTTTGGCCTCAGGTAATTTCAAGGGGAATATTAATAAATTTTCATCCAACGCTGTTATTAAAACATCCATAGGGCAAGTCAACCATAACCTAAGGCTAGTACTTAATAAAAA
>DASVUU010000028.1:0-3376 GCA_036386935.1 Cytophagaceae bacterium
TCCTAATGCTCCTTTTTTTACTGGCCCATCTGCATCCTGGCTCCATCCTATATCAAAGCAACGCAAATAAAGCTTCTCCGCTTTCATACTTAGCCAAAGGGAATCATTGGGCGTCGAATGGTATTGGTAGGTGGCCTGCCAGAAGTAAAAGCCCCTTCGACTAGAGTCAATAGATCTTTCCTTACAAGCGTAGCATGAAAACCAAATGAACAATAGAAAAAATCGGAAGGCCATATGTAATTCTATGAAAAATTATTGAAGAAACGATCACATGACAGAAATCTGTTTAAGCTCCCTAGCACAATAGTGACCGGTATAGCAGATCAATTTGGTTTCACCTCAACCTTGAAACTATATCCAAATCCGACACAAAATACTTGGAATCTGTCAGGCGGACAATCGGCTGCACGAATTATCGTTCGATCGTTAGAGGGTAAAGTAATTGTAGAGCAGGACAATACTTCCACCATTGATGCCTCATATTTAGAGCCTGGACATTACTTGATGATTATAGAATTTAATGATGGTTCTAAAGTGACTAGGAGTGTTATGAAACAGTAAATTTTTTGATAATCATTAAATAAAAAGCGTCTTCAAAAAGGGATGCTTTTTTTTTGGTTATTGTCATCTAGCACTATAAAAATTTATGGGGCCCTAATTATTAATTTATGATCTTACACGATAGGATGCTGTTTGGCTGCCTTTACCTATTACAGGGAAAATAAGTATATTTTAATAACCAGCTTTGCTTTCTACCCTATAGCTTTGTAATTTTATTCAATTACTTACATTAAACCTTCCTGTTGAGCTTTGGATGTTGCAGAGATGGAAATTTAAGGTTTTTGCTTTCTTGTCGATCAAGTGCTAGTTTTTCTTATACAATTACGTTTGACCGTGACATTAAACTTATTTTTATAATCTATAATTTTTTACTCAATGGGATTATTTGAACCTATTAAGATCTATGGTCGAGTTGGAGACGTGGAAGCTGCTCGTGGACGTAACCAGGACTCCCAAAGTCATCGAAATTTAAATCCTTCGTCAAAATATGGAGAACTTATTTTAATAGTTAGCGAACTTCGAAGTAAAAAGGATTCGGAATTAATGGATGTAGCATTTCAAACTCTGGAATATTCGGTTTATGGCAAGGCCATAAAGGAAAATTTTAGAATAAGATCAGGAGAAACCCTATATCAAAAATTAAATAATTGGAAAGTAAGTTTTTTAACCGGCAGACATTCCTTCCTTGAAGGAATCAAGAAGGAAATTATAAAAAACCATGATACCTTTCATTCTTTTGGTGGCAAGGCAATTGATGTTTCAACAGCATTAAGGATGTATCGACCGTCCTTTCGAACTGCGCCTTTTAACCTTGATGAGATGATAGCTATTGGAGGCATTCAAGAAATAGAAGTAAATAGGGAGGTTTGCAAGATGAACCAGGGTATGAATACTCGGATAACAAAGGGCACATTCATACCAAACGACATAGTATCAGGGTGAGTTTTAATATGTTATTTAAAGACTGGTTTGGGGTTGACGAAGGTGACTTTACAAATTTTCGGCCTGCGGCTTTGCTTGATAGGAGAGGGCTGGCAGCGCTCTGGATTTTACAGCATCAAAGAGGTTATAGACCTTTTATCAATGTATTTGAATATAGAGTTTCGATGACAATAGATTTAGGCGTATGGTAATATTTAAACTAAGGAGTTTTATTTTTTATATGTACCTGTTGCTCTTTAGCTGCTCTACTAGCTTAAGCGATAAAGAGAGGGCAAAGACGATAGTCAAACATGTTTTTACAAGCGGAAAAAAAGAGGCAGGTACCTCCTTTAAGGCAAATGTGCGATCCGACTACTATTATGTTTACAATTATGAGCCCAAGTATTTTCCATTGATTTTCAAGATATTGGATACCATCACCTTTGACACAAGCTACAAATTTCATAGCCATATTTTCAAAAAATATGATGAAAATTTGCCTGACACTTCGGCACTGAAAAGAAAAATGGAGGATCCATATAGTGACCTTGAGTCAGCTCCTGGCGATCGTGAATTTAGCAAGTATATGATAGTAGATATTCTATTTAGCAAAGGGGGCTTGACAATAGGAGATGAGCTGAGTCCTCCTAGGCTGATACCAGACCATTATGTAATTACAACAAGAGTGAATAAGTTGGAGGAAAGATTTTACATCAAGGATACCCTATCTGGGAAGCTGAGAGAAGTTGACTACTACGATGTATATCCTGCGGATAGTAAGGGGTTGTGACTTGCCTAACTTTTCAATTATTACGAACACAACAGTCTTGGATATAAAGAAAAAAAAAGCCCAAAAAAGTATTTTACCTAAGAGTGAGAACCGTATTTTGACCGTTAGTGGAAAGGTTCTCTGCCCCATATCTGGTGTCATCACGAAACATTTTATCTCAAATAAAGGTGAACATATCAATCTGGGTGATAAGTTTATTTAATAACTTTGTACGCTTTTTGATTAAAGTTGACAATCATTTATAAGTGAAAAGAAAACTTAATAATCTTAATAGAAAAATAATTTTAGGACTGTGGGATGGAAAAAGGGGTGTTGCATGAAAGAGAAAAATAAAGTTCGTGACGACACAACCCTAGGGTATTTAGTCTTTCCAAGATATTGATTTACTTATATATAAGCCAGGCTTTCCATGACCACGGCCGCACTTAAAATAAATCGTAACCTGCCAGGCCACCATTTAAAAATAGTCCGTCTTAGCTTATAATTATTACTTTTCGTATAGAAAAAAGTATGTAATAAAGCAATCCTGTATACTTTAAGAGCCATTATAGAAAACATCCATATTTTACAGGTATTTGTTTGGTCTTTATACTAGTACTTAAAGGTGAAACATTGGTAATTGAAATGACTTTAAGAATAATTTAAAATAGAATAAGTTAAACATTGCTCAAACCGTTATTATGCACAAATCCATCATACTTATATTCCTTTTCTCCTTCCTAACAGTAAAATCATTTTGTCAGGGGACGGATATTTTTGATAATTCAAGAGTCCATATTATTAAGTTGACTTCCTTGAATCAGACTGATTGGACCACGATCGTCAACAGATACGCTTCGAAAGAGTATACTCCACTTAGCGTGGAAATTGATGGGAGAGTGCTTGACTCGGTAGGTGTTCGCATCAAAGGTAACCAATTTAGCCAACAAGTCGGCGCACAGGATAAATATCAGCAATTCAGATTGAAGTTCGGAAAATTTAAAGAAGGGCAAAAATATGACGGTTTAAAGGATGTAAACTTGCATATGAGTGAAATATTAAAAAACTATGCTGGGTATGATATCTGTAGAAATTTTGGATTGGTTGCTCCCAGAACTTCATTTG
>DASVUU010000029.1:0-2882 GCA_036386935.1 Cytophagaceae bacterium
AGTAGAATATTCTTCTGCACGATTTTATTTTAACGGTTCTGATGAGTTCCATTTATTGACGCACTACAACGGTTAGTAGTTTTGTTGGTGACAACCCCCTTTCTAGTTTAAGTCTTCCGCAAGGCGACTTAAATCATTAGCTTAAAAAACAGGGCTCCGTCCGGCATGCCAGTCAGCTCTTCCTGTAGATTGACAATAACAAAATCGAAGGGAAGAGCGTGGCACGCGAATATCAGATTAAGCTACAAAATCAATACATTTGTAGGTAAAACCTCAATGATGCGTAGTGTCTTATTTATCTTTTTATTTCTTCCAATAGTTGTTTATTCGCAGAAGAATAAGAATGTCGACGATGCATATGCAGATCAGCCAAATATTAAAGACCGCTGATAGCTTAAAAGAATCATACTTTCACAAGTCCTTTGAAGAAGGTAAGATCATTTTTCTTAATAATACCGTTAAATCTGGTTTAATAAAATTTAACGGAAATCTATTATTTAAGGAGTCCGACGAATCTAAAAGCGAAAAGTATAAGTCCAAGGAAGTAATGGGGTTTGTAATTAATCGAGATACCTTTATTACAGCATCGGTCGCTACATACAGCATGCCGAATCCTAATTACGCACCTTCTAAGAGTATCCAGTTTTTAAAGCAATTAATAAAAGGGAAAGCCTGCTTATATTATATGCTAGTTAGAACGACTTCAGGTTTTGGTTCTTCGTCTGTCTCCTATTTAGCCCGAATTTACTACATTAGGAATAGTACAAGTAGCGAATATCCCTTAGTTCCCTCAAAAAAGAAAGCTTTCGTTGAGCTCCTATCTACTATTCTTTCAGATGATGTAAACTTAATTTCAGAAATTAAGAAGGGTGATTTAAAATATAGTGATATTACGGCTGTAGTACAGCGATTTAATCAATCGACCTTGTAGGCTCCATTTATTGGCCCGCCATTGGCCAAGGTATGCAGCCAGAGCCATTGTGAGAGCAGAGTACTTGTGCCTTCATTCCAAATCGCTATTTTCACTAACCTTCAAATGCAACCTTGGTTAATTTCAGTAAAATAAAGACTGGCAACACTTATTCTCGAGATGAGCTAAACGCGATTTGGGATTTAGGAGGAACGCAGGCATTTAGTAAAGGGGTTTTTACTCCTAGAGATTAAATTCTTCACTGCAACCATCTTCGAATGGAAACATTTGCTAAAAGAGGATGAGTATAAAGATATTATCATCAAAAGCCTTCAATTTCTAAAGAAGGAAGGCAGTGTTGTTATTCTCGGGTAAGAGAAGCACGAGATTTGGTTCTATAATCATTAATTTATATTGCGACATTTACATTAGCCGGTTGAACTTCACGCCATCGTTAAAATATTCGAGATGAAAAAAATAATACAACTAATAGTATATATCGCGATTGTCTGCAATTGCGATCAAGCGAAAGCACAAGGCAGGATTCAGCGGGGAAAGGCTCACGTTTTCCAAAGAACGACAGATAGTCTGGTGAGTTCACAAATGACGAAGCAACATATACCTGGATTATCATTAGCAATAATAAAAGATGGCAAAGTCTTGATCGCCAAAGGCTATGGATTAGCAAATCTTGAACATAACATACCAGCTACTGAAGAAACAATCTACAAAATAGGATCTGTGAGTAAACAAATGATAGCAACAGCTACTATGGTATTTATTCAGGAGGGAAGGCTCAAATTAACAGATTCTATCCCAAAGTTTTTCAAAGGTTCGCCTGAAGCCTGGAATAAAATAACTATCCGCCACCTCCTGAATCATACTTCGGGCTTGCCTCGCGAGTCGCCGCTTTCGGACAATATGAAGGTACAAGCCGATTCAGTTTTAATTAGGGCTGCATATGATAGCAAATTGTTATTCGAGCCAGGCTCCGCGTGGCAATATTGCAATCTGGGTTATTTCATGCTGGCAGATATTATTCGTCAACTTTCTGGCGACTCGTTTGCAAGTTTTATGGAGAAACAGATTTTTAATAAGCATAATCTGAGTAATACCCGGACAACAACATCTTCAGCGGTTATAAAAAACAGAGCCGATGGTTATGTTTATAAAAATGACGGTAGCTTTTATAACGCACAAGATTATCTTGCTTTGCGCCCCAGTGGAGCTTTTATTTCCTCAATAAACGATTTGATAAAATGGGAGATGCTAATCCAAAATAACAGCTTGCTTTCTCAAGAAAACTGGCAGAAAATGTGGCAAGATAAAGTAAAGACTCCAAACGCGGATAAACCCCCGTTTGCACATTATGGTTATGGATGGGATGTAATTGAGTATAAAAAAGCTCTTGTGCAGAATCACGGGGGCAGCTTACCGGGCTTTAGCAGTAAGTATTTTAGGTTCGTTGACCATAAAACAGCAATCATCGTTTTAACGAATGCAAATGGTGCGAATCTCGAGAATATCGTTTACGCCCTCGCAGACCAACTATTTCCTGTAACCCGTTAAGAATATTAAGGATGGAGCGAGACCAGCAAATTCTTCGCATTTAATTTAAAAGGAATTTTATTCTTCTTTTAGAGTATATAACAGGCTACCGTCAGCAAAACGCACATTCCTATCACAACGAACCCAACCACTTTACTAGTTTAACCATCTACATAGTAGAGAGGCTTATCTATCTTTAAAGCTAAAGTTCCGGCGACACAAGCTTCCTTTTTAGTTCTTTGGAGGCTGCTGTATATCCGCCATCCGATCCATCCACAAAATGGATGTGACGATCGTCTCTATTCTCTATGTAGCAGGTCATGACACTAGCCCGGTTTATATGATGACCGAAGATTAGATTTCCATTTTGCTCTTCTTCTTCCAGATACCTAATAAATTGAAGACGCTTTTCTGTACTTCCGGT
>DASVUU010000030.1:0-4560 GCA_036386935.1 Cytophagaceae bacterium
TCCCTGTTGTCTTCATTAGCAATAAAACGTTTCAAAATGTAAAGGTGAATGAGGTTGAGCAAATGGCAGTGATGACCTATCGACATATAAGGCATAGTATCTCCCAAATGATCGTTTTACCGGATGGATACAACAATAGTGATATGGAAGGATATGAAAGTCGCCCATATGGCCAAAAATCTACAGACTTTCAGGAATTGGCAAAACAAGAATCCGCCTTTATTGAGCAATATAAAAATAAGATAAAGGAGGTCCAGTTTGATTGTGACTGGACACCAAGCACGAGGGAAAAATATTTTGCTTTTTTAAAGAAAATGAAGGTGCTTTTTGCCGGCAAAAGCATCACCTGTACCGTTAGATTGTATGCATTCAAATACCCAAAGAAGGCAGGCATACCACCTGTTGACAAAGGGATGTTGATGTGCTATAACGCAGGCGACATCAAGGACGTAAAGGCGGTCAACTCACTTTTCAATAAAGAAGAGGTCCTCGCCTACCTCGAGGATGCGGATAAATATCCACTGGCGCTAGACGCAGTATTACCAATGTTTTGTTGGGCTGTTCATTACAGAAATGACAAGTTGCAAAATATCCTCTCGATCGATGAGATTGAAAACTATTACGAGAGGAATTTTCGACGAGAGAGTGGTAACCTGATAGCTATAAAAGACTTCAATTATGGCGACGATTATAATAGTATATATATCCGTGAAGGCGATGTGATAAGAGTGGAAGAGACCGATATGGAGGAAGTGGAAGCCATCATTGCGCCACTAAAAAAACACATGAACAAACACAGTACGCTTGCCTTCTTTCATATTACAAAATATGCATTCGACAAACACTCTGAAAAGATCCGTAGTATTTTTAATTCTTATTAGCATAGGCTTATTAATGCCACGTACCAAGGCCTCCTTCGCCTGCTACTACTTCACTGACCCTGAAGAGCTAAGATTCATGTGGCACAATCCCAACATCATTGAGGAGAAGTCCTGGTGGTCATTTTTTTACACCAGCGACCTGGATTACATGGACAACCAAGTAAAAGGAAAGAACGACGAGGAAGTGATCTGTAAGGAATGGCTCAAAGAAGCCAAGGTAAAAGTAGACTTAAAAGAAGTGCACAGTTGCCTTTTCGGCAACCTGCCAGACTCCCTACTGTCCAACAATGCTTTTTATAAAGCTATTAAGCAGAATCCAGAACTGAACCGGTATTTTCTATTATGCAAACAGAATGAAGTTACAAATGAAGAAGCTTCCCTCTATAATGAGCCACAGAAGCCCGTTCGAAGGACCTATGAATTGGAGGAAGTAATGAGGCTATACAAATCGGCACCCAATGAGTTTTATCGAAAAAGATATGCCTACCAACTATTGGTCATGAGTTTTTACCAATCCGATTACTGGACATTTCAAGAATTTTATCATAGACATTTTAACCTAAGGACAAATAATTCACCGCTGGACTGGTGGGCACACCACTATAAATCTATGGTGTTGGAAAGCGAAGGCAAGACTGACTCTGCAAACTTCTATCATGCAATGGTCTTTTCAAATTCGAACACAAAGAGGATGGTGAGTAAAAGAGCTTTCTCTGTGAAAAATTTCGAAGCTACTGTTGCTTTGACTATGAATCCAGAGGAGAAGGCGAACATGTATTTGTTGAAAGAGATCATTAACCCTGGGCGTTCAATGGAGGGTATACAAAGAATAATTGAACTTTATCCCAATCATCCACACTTGCCTTTACTTATTTCTAGGGAAGTAAATAAGATCGAGGATTGGCTAGGGACTCCCAAATACAATAACTCTGCGCCAAGCACACTATTCTGGAAGAACAGGTACGGGGAGAAACCTTATGAGAAGAACAACTGGAAAAAGGATTATCAATATGCTCAAGCATTTGCGTCTTACCTCGAGCAGCAAGGGAAGCTACGTCAGAACACCGATCTACACCATCTGAGCCTTGCTTCTCTATATTTAATAACAGATGAAAAAAGATTAGGCGAAAACCACCTTGAACTGATAAAGTCCAACAGCCTTGAAGTTAGGTTTGAGCAAAGGTTGTTGCGAACCGTTGCCTTTGGATTAGATGATATTAAATCCGAAAGAATTCAAAATGAAATTGGGAAAAATTTGAACAGGCTATTTGAAAGCAGGTTTAGAAGCTTTGAGTCGCAAAAGCGGCTCCTTTCTCTTTGCAACTTTTTAAAGCACCGGTTTGAAAAGGCAGGAATGAAGTACTTTGCAGGTTTGTTCGACAATTATGCTAATAATAAATTTTGTTACACTTGCGGCAAGTATTCCTTAGCCTATTCTCATATTAAGTATTATGACGAGTATGCGGATGCAAGGGACCTTGAAATGCTTATCGAAGTGTTCCACAAAAAAAGTAAAAACCAGCTTGAGGAGGTGCTTCTGATGCCCTATCAAAGTGCAGAATATTTTTATGACCTATTGTCAGTGATGTATTTAAGGAAGGGGGACGTGAAGCGGGCTTATTCGGCCGCACAGGAGATACACGAGGAATTTTGGATGTCTCACCCGATTGCAATGCGGTCGTTAGATGCCGATCCTTTCACCCAAAATAAAGAGTTACTAATGGATCAGACCCTAAACAGAATGGGCAAGAAACAAATTATTGAGAGTTTGTTGGCACTAGAAGAGGAAGCCGAACGCAAAGCGAATACGAGGGCAAATAACTACTTTTTGTTGGGAAATGCATGGTACAACTTTACTGACAATTCGGATTACATGCTCAATTATGGGACTGGATTTGATGACAAAAGATTTGAAAGAAATTCACGCTTCTCGTGGGAGAAATCCATTCAATATTATAAGAGGGCATTGGTGTTTACAAAAGATGCTGAGAGGAAGGCACGGCTATTGTATATGATAAGTGTATGCTATAAAAACATGGGGGATAAAAAGCACTTTCGTGAACAAGCTAAGGCATATAAACTCACTAGAGACACAGAGTTTTATAAAAAACGAAATTGCTTGACGATTGAAGACATGGAGTTTTGAACTAAAGACTTAGAGATCCTCGTTCCTAAGCCTCACGACAGTGACACAAGTATCACCCTGGTAATACCAACCACAGCTAGAACAGGAAAGCTTCTCATATTCACGGCAAACAATTTAATCGCTTTAAGTGATCAGGAATTTATATTGGATGTAGTCAGTGGAATGGAAAATAAACTTAATGGTCAAGATTTTATTATTTATCCCAACCCGGTTTCTGATTTTTTAATGGTTCGGAATGGAACAGGAAATATACAATCTGCGATATAGCTGGCAAAGAATTGTTTTCGTGCGAGGAAGGGGAAGTCGACGTGAGCAATCTAACAAGTGGATTGTATTTAATTAAAAGCGGAGATGTCTTCCTCAAATTTTTTAAGGAATAGTAAGCTTGAAAAGTAAACCCAATAACAAAGCAGCCCGTGTAGAGCCTACAGATGCTGATTTTTAAGTTTAAATATGGAATAAAAGTGTCAAAAGGTATTTACAGATAACGGCCAGATCTTTTAATTATGCGGTCGTACCTGTGTTAACTTCACCAGCTCTCTTATAATCACCCATAATAACTCCTTGGAGGTAACTGTGCTCTCATGCAATGCGATGACGATTATTTTCTCATAGTATTTTTTCCTTTATTTAATTATTTCAAAACTTATTCACTGCTGCAAATAATGAATTGCAATTTTGCCAATAAGTACTTTGTTTAACAAGTGTAAATACGTCATATTGATGGGCAAATGCGACATTAAAGCAAAGAAGCTCTTTTTTGTCAAAAATATTTTCAAGCCACGGCAACCATTTTCTCCTTACATGACTAGTTTCAGTGAATGCTCGTAAGTCTATGCAGAATTTCCTTTTGTTTAGGCTTAAGATTTAATCTTAATCTCTCCCAATTCCAATTGCCTCACTACAAAAAGTTAAGTCAATAAGAAGTCTAAGTCACAATGCCATCTTCACTAATAACTAAAATAACCGATAGAATATGACCAAAAAAATCACCTTAGTAATTTTTTGCCTCTGTTTTTGTATTCGCTTTGTACATGGGCAATGCGACATCTCCAATGCAACAAATGCTACCCCACAAATGGGGGCTATGATGAGCCCTCAGTTTGTAAACCTTTGGAAAATGGCTTACGCCGACGATAAGTATGGACAGTATTTTAACGAGCAGGGAACACTAAGTATTGGAGATGATGGCTGGCCTATCATTGGGAAAACACATGGTATTCGGTATTATCCCGACGACATTGTCCCACAGATCCAAAAAAATGACGTTTTAAAATTTAGGTTTAAAGGAACTAAAGAACAGCTGACGAGCGCTGCAGCTAATGCTCACTTCGAAAATGCTACATACCGCAACATCCAACAAGTAGGTACTTATGTTAGTGCAGAGATCGTAATTTCTGCAAACTACCCAGCTAACGGAGAAGGAACGAATGGGTTTAAGTTTGGATTTGAAGGCCATATAGAAAACGTCGAAATTGTAAGGCCCGGATATGAATTCGATGATCCACGCTTAATCACGGACGAGTACGTCCA
>DASVUU010000031.1:0-10095 GCA_036386935.1 Cytophagaceae bacterium
CCCTTCCAATTGTGAGCGTGCTATATCGATGTCTTTTTTTGGAATGTAGGCGGTGTGAGGGTCGAGTTTCTCTAACATTTTAAGGATGGAGTGATCGACTAGATCCTCTATGTTTACAGTATCTACATAGTCCTTGTCAATGTAATTGAGTATCTCTGCGAATCTTTGATAACTCTGCGTGGTGTTGCTCTTATTGTTCTCGCCATACATATATGCACCTATAAAGATGCCGCAGACTAGCGCAAGGGCAATGAAGATGGGTAGAAGTATATAAATTCTGGTGTTTCTAATTCTTTCTGCCATTAAAAGTTGGAATATAAATAATGATATGAAGAGAAATGTTGGGCCTAATTAATAACAAAGGTTCATGTCTGAGATAGGACAAATGGACTGATACAAAGTTATTTTAATGACAACGTAATTGAAAGTTTATTCTTACTTAATTAGATGAAAGGTTTATATCACTAAAAAAGTAAAAATGAATGCGTAGGAATCGAAGGAGCAGGAGCTAAAGTTTCAAATTATAAGAGCCTTTTCGTAATTATGAACCTGAAATAGGATAAGAATGGTCGGCTTATACGGACGTCTTATTGCCAAAAAAATCAATGTAAAAACGATTTCAACCGATACTGGAGCCATTGAAGTGCATAAAAGTAGAAGTTTTAATTCAGACTGCCCGTCAACTACATGGGTTTCACCTTTGGTTCAAATATCAATAAGAAATCTTCAAGGACATAATACATCCGCTTTCCATTCTTCCGATAGGAAATCAGGCCTCCATGAGAAAAACTATGTGGTACCATCACCATTGGGTAGTTCTCTTCCTTAGTGTCCCATCCGTTATTTTTGTAGGAAATAAAGTTCGCCTGAAAATGCAGTTCCCTCGTTGTACTATCATCTTGAAGGCTTAACGGCAATCTCCAGCTTTTGATAATTAGAGTATTGGATGTATCAGCTATATAAGGATCTTGAAAGGAATTATTAATTGATGGGGGCGTGAGATCAAAATGTATGGTAAGATCATCGGCTGCTCGTTTGCCTTTTCCTACATAAAACGAGTCTATTTCAATGGTATCTATATGATTTTGCAATTCAATTTTCATATAATAATCATATGTTGTTATATCCTGTGAACGGGTAGAAACAATCCCTACCCTTGGCCCATAGGCTACTTGAGCATAGGTGACTTTGAAATCAGCTGCCGCAGTTAAAATAGCCGGGGTGCCTGGTCTCTCAGGACTGATATTTTCTTTCGAACGACAATTGGAAATTAATAAAGCGATTACGGGAAGGAATGCCTGGAACAATTTCATAGATAAGGTTTACGAAGGATCATACACAAGACTAACAAAATACAGAAGGTTGCCTAGAAATTTATTACACGTCTCAATTATCTCCTTAAATATTAACAAGGGATTTGTAATATCTCAAGGCAGGTCTACCTTTGTAAGTAAAAGAGACAAATAACACTCTTTTGCTTATCTGCCGTCAACGGCTGCGGCTAAAAATTAGAGTCCCCATAAATAGGCTCTTCAATAGAAATAATATAGCATGCAAATCACAACTTTTTCTAATCGGCTTTTAATATTCGTCATTTGTATAGCAGCGATTGCTGCTTGCAGGAAACCGACTGAGCTTCCTGAGCCACCTACAATAGGTGTCTTGACCGTCTATAATTTCAACAATGTCAATTACTCCGCACAAAAAGTGCGGTCAAGGCTTTTAGATACATTGATATTGCTAGCCAGAAAACCAGATAAGGTCGATAAAGCCGCTCACCTAGCAGTTTTAACCAGCATTTTTTCAAATACAAAGGGACAATATACGAGTAAAGTCAGTCTGGAGCAGGTTACTAGGCCGGAGGACAAAACACCTATTCTAACTTGGTTTGATTCATTGGCTTCTCGAAAACAAAATTTTGAAGGAAATAGTGTGTTCATTAATCATGATGGTAGCTATCTCCCAGAATTAATTGAAAAAAAAATGTTGGGAAGCATTTTTTACGACCAAGCTGTAAATACCCATCTCCGTCAATTTCAGACTAAGGATAACATTGTTGTTAAGAAAGATAGTGGCACCGCGATGGAACATAGCTGGGACGAAGCCTTTGGCTACTTTGGAGGCTCCGTTTCCCAAGGTTATTATACCAAGGATAGCGCAATCCTAAGCAAGAAAGGGATAGACGTATTTACATTTATGACTCTGGCAGCCAAATTAGATACTGACTATCTCAAATTTACAAGCATTCCTACTAATTTTACCCTTGACTTTTACCAAGGTTTTATCAATGGAAGAGATGCAATCAGTAGAAATGATGTCTATGCTGCTTTATTAGAAAAAGATAGGATAATAGAAAACTGGGATAGGCTAATTACTGCATCCGCCGTGAGTGATTTGGAAGATTTAAGAGGTTGCTTCAGCTTAGTTGACCCATACGAAGTAGGTATTTGTAAATCTAAGAAATGGACTGCGGTCGTAGGTACTTTAGATATACTCCAATACAACCCTAGTAACCGGTTGGGGCTGCTGTCTCAACCTGCCTCAGCATATAGTAAGACCCTCGAGTACCTGGGCAACAATTCTTTCTCTACCAATCTCGAAGGTATTGAAGAAGCTAAGAAAATATTAAAGTCTACCTACGGGTTTTAGCGCTTATCGAAGCGGGCGCCAGCCCTCTTTTTCAATTGTTTAGCTTATTATTTCCAAAGGGAATCGCCTCTATTACCGAGCGGTTCCATAAACCTTGAACAAAAATCTTCATAAAAACTTATAAATAAAGGAAGCCATACGAGGAACGAGCATTGAAAATACCTTTCAACTATAATTTTCATTACATATTACTATTTCTTCTATGCATATCGTCCCGTTTGCTTACAATGATCAATTATATCGAAGATCCCGACAGCCTTTTATTTACATTAGGCGTCATCAACTTTGATATCTCCGCATTCCATCCACATTTTCCTAGCTATCCAGTTTTTTGTTGTCTGGCAAAGATGTGTTACTATGTTACAGACAGATTTTCAGTAGCCTTTTCAATTCTTGGAGGGTCTTCTCTGTTCATCATTATCGTTTATGCGCTCAAGATCCTATCGGTACCTTTAAAATCATTGGAGGGGGGACTCACAGCTGCATTGTTATTTTTCAATCCAATGATATGGGTCATGAGCAACAAGTTTATGCCCGATTTATTAGGAGTTGCTTTGCTGATGGCTTCTCTGTATTACTTATTGTGCGATCCCAAAGGGAATAAATATCACATTTGGCTGGGTTATTTCTTGGCAGGGCTACTCGGCGGAGTAAGACTTTCGTACCTGCCATTTCTATTCATTCCGATTGTATATGGTCTTCTAGAAAATAAAAGATATTTCTCCTCCCTTTCCATGCTTTCCGTAGGGATCCTCATTTGGATTGTGCCGATGTTGTTACATACCGGTTGGGAGCCAATGATGTCCATGACTCATTTACAAAGTCAAAGTCATTTTAGCGATTTTGGCGGAGCTTTCTACAAACATTCTAACATAGGGACTAGAGTGGTCAGGTTAGCGCAAAGCCTTTGGGCCGATGGGCTAGGCGCCTATTGGTCAGGGAGAAATTGGGTGACCATTTTACTTTCCATCGCAATTGTGCCATTCCTATTTTTTGGAGCAATGATATTGTTAAGTTTTGATTTTTCTCTGCGGAAAGTCGCTGTCATCTCCTTTAGCTGCACCTTTTTTGGTTTGTGGGTATTGCTCTTTCAAAACATTATTTATGACAGCCGTCATATCCTTCCCTTCATTCCATTTTTGGTGATTGTAATTTGCTACGGGATCATTTATTTCTTGGTAAATTTCAATACCTATTTTACGAAAGTGACCTTGACCATCGTCTTGATATGCTACTTATATATTGGTTTGAGCGCTGCCCTGCAGCATATGAAGCCCAGCGCCATTGCGCAGATAAACACACACCTCGCTCAAAAAGAAAAGAATGCTGAGTTAAATATTGTGTCGATCCCAATGGTCAATTTCTACCTCGCAAAGCAGGGCGTGAAAGCACATTTTTTTTCCGCCGCCAAGGATGTAGAAAAGATCAAAAAGCTGAAAGGTAATATTATAATTGTAGGAAATTTTGAGCATTTAGTTTCAGCAGAGCCAAGAGCAAGATATACGTTCAAGCACGACCCATACATCAATAGAATCTGGCCTCAGATAAGTGCTTCTGAATATTTAGTCCCGTGAGATCACGGTTTTTCAAACGTTAGCTATAAATTTAGCTTAATCTTACCCCACAGCTAGCTTCAAAATTGTCCCCAGGCTTCAAAATTACTAAGCCCTCGCCAGTATTGAATGCATTTGGCTCGCAAGACATCGCTTCTATCGCCAGCGACTTTCTTGAGGGTGATGAAAATATTTGTATATAATTATATTTTTTAGGACCTGTTTCTTGCCACACGCTGACGCGTATGTCTTCCACGATGTCAAATATCTCTACAGCTACTGTGCTCTTCTTTCCAGGAAGGATAAAGCATGTGTCGAAGGTATCGTCTTCAATTTTTGCAAAATGTACATATTTGTCTCTCACCAATTTCTTGCCTGTAGGTATCAAGGTGTCATCTACCTCCAACACCTCTCCTGTAGGTATTTTGAAAAGGCATTCGTCTATTTTGCTGGTCACCTGAAAGTACAAATGCCAAGCATCGGCAACTGGTATGTTTCTGTCATCTGTATTTTTTATCTGGGTCACCAGAGTAAGGCCAGATTCGTTGAAAACATATTGAATGTTAAGTTGAAATTTAAAGGGATATCCCTTGTCATCTCTGTTGTAGTTATACTCCAGCTCTACAATCGCATCTTCTTCCGTCGCCTTTTGCGCAACCACACTGAATTTCTTTTTATAAACAAGCCCATGTATCGAGTGTATTCCATGATTCAGTGGCAATTTATAATCTTCGCCTTCGAAACTATATTTTCCATTTGCTACTCTGTTTGGGTAAGGAACAAGTTTAGAACCCCGGTACCATTTCTCAACCAAATCTACCATTTCTACCGGGTCCGTATCACCTTCTATCACCTGGTAGCTTTTCTCATTTTTATTCAAAACCAATGCATTGACATTGGCACCGAAGTCAGGGATGATCGCAGCATACTCCTGCGTTTTTGTATTGATGAGTTTTATTCGGGTATACTTTCCAAATGGCTCTGAAACGATTGAATACATGTTTTAATAATTTTTAGGCTCGAATATAACAATTGTTTTAATAGACCCATTGTTTTAGCAGCGCAATTCAATTTATAAATAAACGATTTAATAAGTATTGGGCGTGACCCAAGGGTCTGGCCATACGCTGTACTCCTCGCCCCGCGAAAAGCGTGGCTGTGGGGTGCCGCTTCTGTCCCTCACGCGAAGTCGACCTACATCTTTGAAAGTCTAGTAGCGAATTATTTGATAGGAATAAAATTTGCATCTATAGTCGCCGGCTACAAAATCATTGCAAGGAAGTTTTCAGCGTGCAATTTGCAGATCAGGTAAGCTAGCTAGGCTAGATGCAACTTTGGGAATGGCTACTAATAAATAAGCTATACCGCCCGATTCACATTTTTCTGCAAGATCTATTTAGTGTAAATTGCAAGCATGTCTAGAATACTTGCAATTGATTATGGTACCAAAAGAACGGGACTTGCCGTCACCGACCCCATGAAAATGATTGCAACGCCTCTGGAAACCGTCCCCTCAGCCAAAGTTCTATTGTATTTGGAAGATTACCTGAAGAAAGAACCTGTAGAACTTTTCGTGATAGGGATGCCTAAAACCTTGGAAAACAAGGATTCTGAAAATGCCAAATTCGTGAAATTATTCATCATACAATTGGAGAAAAAATTTCCCGGCACACCCATTTCACCAATTGACGAGCGATTCACCTCAAGCATGGCAAAAGACGCCATGATAGCAGGAGGAATGAAGAAAAAGGATAGAAGGGATAAAAGCAACGTTGACCGAATCAGTGCCACCATCATCTTGCAATCTTACCTGGAAAAAGCAAACAATGGTTTTGTATAAAATACTATGCAGGAACAAATCAATAAGACCGTAGAAGCACTGAAAGCCGGCAAAGTCATTCTTTATCCCACAGACACTATTTGGGGCATTGGTTGCGATCCCACCAATAAAGCGGCTGTCAATAAAACATTGGCGATCAAAAAGAGATCGAAAGAAAAAGGAATGATCACTCTTATAGGCGACATCAATCAATTGATCCAGTATGTGGACAAAATCCCAGACGTCGCCTGGGATATCGTGGAATTTTCCGAAAAGCCCCTTACGGTTGTTTATCCTAAGGGTAAAAGCGTGGACGAGTCTATCCTAAATTCAGATGGCAGCATAGCAGTTAGGTTAGTCAAAGAAGAATTCTGTCAGAAGCTGATTCGTAAGTTTGGCAAAGCCATTGCCTCTACTTCTGCAAATATCTCTGGAGACAAAAGCCCAGGCAGTTTTTCTGATATCTCGCAAGAGATCATTGAAAGTGTAGATTATGTAGTAGAGTTATTTCAAGACCGTAAGGAAAAACAACAAGAGTCTACCATCATCAAGCTGGACTTGGATGGTACCATCAAATTTTTAAGAAAATAAGTTTAACAATCTTGGAAAATACAACCACCATATTATATCAAGATTTGGATATTCCCTCAATTCTAAAAGGGTATAGGATTTTTGATCTCGTTGCAGATGCTGCGAGGGAATTAGGAGTAGATGCCTACATCATTGGAGGATTCGTAAGGGATATGCTCCTAAAGCGGTCCTCGAAAGATATTGACATCGTTTGTATTGGGAGTGGTATCGAGCTTGCAGAATGCGTAGCGAAGAAGATTCCGCATGACGTGAGTATTTCAGTATTCAAAAACTTTGGCACTGCTATGCTGAAGTTTCACGATATGGAGATAGAGTTTGTAGGAGCCAGAAAAGAATCCTATTCTAGAGATTCCCGAAAACCAACGGTAGAGAATGGTACACTAACTGATGATCAGAACAGACGAGACTATACGATCAATGCACTTGCTGTAAGTCTGAGTCCACAAACCTTTGGCTATCTTTTGGATCCATTCAATGGTATCAAAGATCTAAAAAGAAAGATATTAAAGACTCCTTTAGATCCAGATATTACCTTTTCTGATGATCCGCTTCGCATCATGCGAGGAATAAGGTTTGCTTCTCAATTGAACTTTGATATAGAGGTAGATACATTCGAGGCGATTATCCGAAATAAGGAAAGGCTTTCTATCGTTTCTATGGAAAGGATCTCAGACGAACTCAATAAGATTATCCTCTCACCAAAGCCATCTTACGGTTTCAAATTATTATTTCAGGCGGGAATCTTACAAATTATATTTCCGGAAATGGTCGCTTTACATGGAGTAGAAACCATTAATAATAAATCCCATAAGGACAATTTTTACCACACCTTACAAGTGCTCGACAACGTTGCTGCAGAGTCTGATAATCTTTGGTTAAGGTGGGCAGCCATCCTGCATGACATCGCTAAACCCGCCACGAAAAGATTCGATCACAAGGTGGGGTGGACTTTCCATGGACATGAAGACAGGGGCGCAAAGATGGTGTCTTCAATATTCAGAAGATTGAAACTGCCTCTCAATGAAAAGATGAAAATGGTAGAAAAGTTAGTCCGTTTGCATCTGAGGCCCATTGCGCTTGTTAAGGAGGACATTACAGATTCTGCCATCAGACGGTTAGTAGTTGAGGCTGGCGATGATTATCCTTTCCTTATGAAGCTTTGCCGGGCTGACATTACTTCTAAGAACGACGTGAAAGTGAAGAAGTACCTACACAATTTTGCACAAGTGGAAGCCAAAGTAATAGAGGTGCAAGAGAGCGACAACCTGCGCAATTTTCAGCCCGTTATTTCCGGGGAAGACATTATGAAACTCTTTGATATTAAGCCCTCCAAGCTGGTCGGAGATATTAAAATAGAGTTAAGAGAAGCTATTTTGGAAGGGGAGATAAGGAATACTTATGAAGAGGCACTTCCATTCGTAATTGCAGCAGGCAAGAAACATGGACTAGAGGTAAAAAACGATCTTACTTTTTAAGGGAAGCTTTTATAAATTCATTCAGCTTATAAAGATCAAATAGCCTCAGGCTAGGGTCATCATACTCTAGGTTTGTCTCAATCATGCTTTCAAAAAAGGCATATACCGACGAAAATATACCAAGCAAATGCCATTTCTTTAGCGTCTCATAGGCCGTGTAAAGTTTGGTTTCTTCGCCACAGTTTTCTTGACAAATCTTATGGAAGTTTCTAACGGCTATTTTGCTCTTTTCAAGAAACACCTTGTTCGGTTCCAGACCTAAGTGATCCACAGCGTTGTCGATATGCAGAATATTGACTTTTTCTTTTTTTAATTTGTAACCAAAAAGAGTATCCTCATGGCCATATGTGGAGATGGTCTCATCTAATTTATATCTTAGGAAGAGCTCTCGTCGGATAAAAATATTGTTAAGATTTAGCCCTTCATAAGGGTCAAGGTTTCTCGAAGTTGCTGTACGCATCTCTCGTTCTCTGCCGTATTTCCAGCGAAGCGAGACCTCAGGGGAAGGCAAATGGCGTGGATAAAGTGTTCCGCCTAAGATTACATCTGACTTTTTATTAGCCGTTATATATCCCTTGATAAAATCGGCACTTACAATGCCCGAGTCGCAATCTAGGAACAATAGAAATTCTCCTTGGGACTCTTGAGCCAAGAGATTTCTAATGGCCGATCTGCCAATATTATTTGGGAGCTCTTTATAGATAATAGTTGTGCTTAGCCTGCTGTTGATGGCCTTATATTTCTGACCTGAACCGTCATCGTAACACCTCACCTCTGACTGGAAAAATTCCTTTTGTAACTGCCGCAAAATCTCACTTACAAGAGGATTGACGTCAAAATTATATACAGGAATGCAAACTGTTAAAAACAACTGGATATAGGGGAGAGGTGATTAAACTGGTCTTTGACGGAAACTAAATACTTGTTTCTCAGAATCAAGTATACTTTCTTCATCCACTTTTAGTACCCGTGAAGGAAATTTGTCCAAGAAATTATGATTGTGCGTTGCCATTAAGATAGCAGTGCCGCTTTTATTTATTTCCTTGAAAAGCATCATCATCTCTTCACCAATTTCTGGATCAAGGTTTCCTGTTGGCTCATCTGCAAAAAGAATCATTGGTTCATTGATGAGTGCTCTCGCAACCACTATTCTTTGCTGTTCGCCACCGGATAGCTGGTGAGGCATTTTAGTGGCAAGAGAAGCAAGACCTACTCTTATCAGTACATCAGACAGTCTTTGCTTCATTTTAGAGGTGTCTTTCCAGCCGGTAGCGCGCATCACAAATAGCATGTTGTCAGCAACCGTTCTATCGTACAATAATTGAAAATCCTGGAAAATAACGCCAATCTTCCGTCTTAAATAAGGGATTCTGGAACGCTTAATGGTATGTAAGTCATGTCCTGCGACAGTGATTTGACCATGCTTAAATGGTAGGTCGGCATACAAGGTTTTCAACAAAGAGCTTTTTCCACTTCCGGTTTTACCTATGAGGTAAACAAACTCACCTTTATCTATATGGAAGCTGATGTCTCTAAGCACAGCCATGTCATCTTGGTAGATGGTGGCCTCAGATACACTCACAATTTTGTCAGATGCTTCTTCCATATATTATCTTATAGTTCTAGCTTTTGAAGTTTGCCGAAAGGTATTTCTTTAATGAGCGCTGATAGTGCTTCCTCTTTTCCCTCAAGCCCGTATTTCTGCAATTGTTTGAGAGGACGGTCTGCACGGAAATAAGCGATAAGGACAAAGTTATCATTCCTCAACTGTATGTAGTCTGGAATTTTAGCTTTGCCCTTAACTTTTACAATATACATATCTGACATCAGGGTCGATATTACATATTTACCTTTTTGTGGTCATTCAAAAATTGCTCAAGACCTGAGCTAGTAAGAGGATGTTTCAACAAGCCAGTAATTACATTCAACGGGCATGTCACCACATCAGCACCCATTTCAGCACATTTTATCAAATGAAGGTTGTGGCGGATTGATGCGGCCAGAACCT
>DASVUU010000032.1:0-6314 GCA_036386935.1 Cytophagaceae bacterium
TCCAAGTTTATTAGGTCCCTTATGAATTTTTGAGATATATCGAATTCGTTTCTCTATTTTCTAGTCAAAAGACTTAATATGTCGTAAACGCCCTTCTTTTTGTCGCGTCTGTACTATTCACATCAAGTGGCTAAAGATTACTTTTATAAAACATTATTCAATAACATTTCATGAACAAAGACGTGATCAAAAGTATAGGGGCAGTATTAGCCGGTCTAGTTTTCATTGGATTAACCCATACTGCTATAGATGCTATACTAGAAAAGATAGGGGTCTTACCCAGCGGCCACCTCAACGTAGGGCCTGGTATTATATTCTTCGTCATTTTCTATCGAGCGCTGTTCAGCTTTGCAGGATGCTATCTTACAGCAAGATTATCTGCAAAAGACCCTATGAAGCATTCCCTAATCTTGGGTGGTATAGGCACTTTATTAAGCATTGCAGGTGCTATTGTAACTACAAATATGCATGTTGCCCCTATTTGGTATGGCCTAATGCTAGTTTTTATGTCTTTGCCAATCGCATGGATTGCCGGTAGACTCTACCTAGAAAGGAATAGAAGGATGATTGTTTAATTTGAAGTTGTTAGGTATGACAGTTCAAAGCGTAGAAATCAAATAAATGCTAAGCAATAGCAATCGATGGAAATAATAGTCCGGGAAATAGATTTTAAGGAATAGGTCCCTTTTACCACCTTTGATAGCCATTGAGGTGTAGTCAACATTATTAACCCTTAAAGAAAAAAATGAAAGAGTACATTCTCCTTTTTAGACACGAAAATGCCAACGGAAAGGTTACTCCTGAGCAAATGCAACAGTGGATGAAACAACAAATGGATTGGATAGGTACAATTGAAGCACAAAATAAATTTGTGAGTGGGACAGGCCTGTTATTCGATGAAGCTAAAGTAGTGAATCATAAAAAGGTTATCTCCAATGGTCCCTTTGGCGAAGTCAAAGAAACACTTGGCGGTTATATTATGATTAAAGCAGAATCAGTCGAGGAAGCAGCTGAATTCGCGAAAGGAGCACCAATCCTACAGGGCGATGGCGATACTGTAGAAATACGACAGATCATAAAACATTAGCCGCAAATGGAGAAATTGGTAAATGAGATTCCATTAAATGATAGCGGCATTAGTCTTTATTTCATACTTATTTAATCACAGTGCCGCGAACTTGTATCTGTGCAGTTCATTTTTGCTTATTCCGGTGAAAAGGGATAACGGTCAGTTATGCAAACGAAGAATGGTTTGCCCAGGCGCTTAGAGCAGCAAGCTCTAGTGCATAACAGCTTGCGAAAATGTGACGGATGCATTTACTTTAAAGAACGCTACAAATACGCTGTCCTTCCGCTCCAAATTACCATTCCACTTTTTGATACTCTTCGTTACTAAAATATTCTAACCTGCCTCTCTTTACATCCCAGTTTTTTAGATAAGAATACTCAAGCGCAGTTTCTTTTAACGGCAGAAATCTTTAGGCCAGCAGAGAGTCCCCTGGGGTCGCTGTTTGATATAAAACGATTCTAAAAGTCGTTTAGCGGCATATCTGTTTATATGGAATCTAGGCAGCCATTCTAAGTCAGACGTTATTCTTGTTTCTGGTATCAGCAGGGATCAGGATTATCAAAGCTCAGCTTACTTTAATAGTGCCCAGTAACTATGGCGGTTGTATATGTAACTATTTTATGTAATTTTATGATTATATTGATATTTTTGAAAAAATTCAAGAATAAGTATTGTTTTCACAAACCAAAATAACCCTAATGAAATTACTGCACCCAAAAAACCTGCTCATCGTGCTTTGTCTGCTAATGTTTGGTCATTTGACCATGGCTGTATCAGTAGACGATTTTCTTGATCGCAGTTATACCAATCCTAAAACAAAGAAGGTTATGAGATACCGATTATTTGTTCCTAAGAATTATGATAAAACTAAGCAATATCCTATGGTTGGGTTTCTCCATGGATGCTGTGAAGAGGCTGATAACGAGGCTCAAATTACCTCTAATGAGGGCGCAATATTCTGGGCTGAAGATTCTATCCAAAAAAAACATCCTTCTTTTGTCCTGGCGCCAAATATCGGTGGAGCAGGATTGTGGGCAAACGTCTCCTGGGAAAATGGGAATTATCGACAAGATAATTATACTCTTTCCGAATCTCTCGAGAACTATATTAACATCATTCAGGAGTTGAAAAAAACCTATAGTATAGACTCCAACAGGGTATACTCTACTGGATTGTCAATGGGGGGTGGCGGCACTTGGGCAAGCCTTACACGATTTCCTAACCTTTTTGCGGCAGCAATACCACTTTGCGGATACGGCGATCCTAGTAAAATGCCTTTGATCAAACACATACCTGTATGGACTTTTCATGGCGATCAAGATGGGAGCATCAGCGTGGAAACCACACGAGAATTGGTCAAGGCGCTTAAGGCTGCTGGAGGTACAGTTAAATACACCGAAGTTGCGGGATATCAACATTGGATTTGGCATTATGCATATACAACGCCAGGATTGGGAGTCGCAGATTGGCTGTTTGGGCAAAGAAGGAAAAGTCCAATTACGGCTTTAGCAGACGATAAAAGTTCTCAAGTAGAGATGATCGCATACCCAAATCCTACAAAGGGCGAATTTAGTTTGCTCCTACCCCAAGGTAATTTTACGAAGCTTCAGGTGTATGATATGGAGGGCAAACCCCAATATGAGAGCAACATCAGTTCAAGTGAAAAAGAGGCTACCCTCAATCTAACAAGTCTTCCTAAAGGAAATTATATAATTAGGCTAGAAGGCGATAAATCTTACAGGAAAGTTATTACGATCGACTAAATTATAAATCAATGTTAAGCCAATAAATAGATCATGTGAGAATGATCTATTTATTGGCTTAACATTGATAAAGTTTGTTTTCGAAGTAGCTATCCAAATTTTTACAATTCCTCCAAAGCTTCGCAAATTCGTTTCATTTGCTGCAAATGTCTTTGGGTATGGTACAAGACGAAATGAATGATTTCAAATTTGGTAATAGGCCCAAGAGGAAAACCTTCTATCAGATCATTTAATTTTGCACTTTCAGCAATCTTTTTGAAGTCAATGAAGGAACTGTTCAATGCCTGAATTGAAGCATTTTTTTCATAAATCATTTCCTCAGGTACTATAAAATCAGGTGGTGTAAGTTTATTGGAAGAATCCTGCATTATAATTTTTAATTGTTCTACTCTCACGCTCGGATCCCTCGGTGCCTGCTTTGCTTCCATACCCAGAGCGCCCGCCATGCCATGAAGGGACTTTGTAACATGTCTTAGCAATTGCGGAGCGGTCCAACTTCCTTTGTATGGAATAGTATTTACCTTGTTTTCCTGCACCCCTTTCATTAATTCGGTGAGTTCGGAAATAGCCTCTTCGGTTGCCGATAAGACTGGATTTATGTCTAAAGTTTCTGTTGTCATTGTTTTACTACCACGTACTAAGTATAATTTAACCGTTGAATTAGCCGATCCTTATCTTAAGTCTTCGCATCCTAAATATAGTATTGTTTTTTTAAAAATATTCTTACAAAACCCACCGAAGTATTTAAACTAAAGTTCAATAAGTAACCCTGTATTAGTTGATTATTAGAGCTTTGACAACTTAGGTGCAAGAACTGAATAAACCAACTCTGTCAAATAAGGTCAAGGGTACCGAGGACTTCTTTGTCTTTTATTTCCTGTAGACGTCAATGATGTCTGTCTTACCATCTGTCTGTGTGTCGAAGCTCGTCGCACAAAGTGCCATTATGGTTGCATACAATCTTTCGACAGGCTGCCTTGAATTGGAGGCTGGTTTATTAAAGTATCAATTCCAAAAAGACCCACTGCCACCTCAGCCTTTCTCCATCATCCTATACTTAGAGGGAGACATGCCCATTATTTTTTTGAATAACCTGGAAAAGTAAAATGGATCATCAAAAGCTAGCCTTTCGCCAATTTCATGGACGGGAAGGCTCGTGAAGTCTAGCAATTGGCTTGCCCTCTGAATTTTTAAATAATTGAAATATTCTATTGGAGACTTCGATGTCCTATTTTTAAATACCAAAGAATAGTGTGACGCTGAACGGTTAACTAGTTTTGCAAACGTTTCCAAAGTGATCTTCTCATGCAGGTGTTCACGCATATAGGAAATCGTTGTTTCAATGATATCCTGATCTGTGGCTACAATTTGTTGGTGCGATGAACTTGCGTATTTGAAGGCGCCTAGCAAGTGCCATAGACACGTGGATGCATACTCTATATTTTCTGTTCCAAATCCTAATGATAGGTTGTAATATATCTCCTCAAAGATTTTTATCCTGTGGGAGTTGGCCTCTACGCTATTGCTAATTTCTGAACAAATAAACTTTTCGCCAAATAAGCCTTGAATACAGGATCCGGAAAAGTGCAGCCAGTAAATTGTCCATGGGTTTTTCTGAGAGGCTCCGTATTTGTGCGCCATGCGCGCTGGGATGATAAAAAACATATTGGCATGAATTTCCTTCCTTTCCTCCGGTATTTCTACCCAGCCAATTCCATCGACACAATAAATAAGGATGTACTGCTCGCTGCCTTCCTCACGATGGCGATAATGACTGTGAGCTACCGAGTAAAACCCTATGTCTGTCACGAATAGTAATTTTGTTATGCGATTGTTCTTGAGGTCAGTACCCACCATAGCTGGCAATATGATGGCCCTCTGGTTCTTAAAACCGTCTTGTCTATAAATCATCTCAGAGCGTGGTTATCTAAAGATAAGAAAATAATCCATGGAGATAGTTTTTTTGTCTATAGTTTTCAGGGATTATATAAATATTTTTGAATTAGTTATTAATGAACCAAGTCGTCTAAAGCAAATACTTCAAACTGTCGTAATGGAATCTACTATGAAGCATCAGTACAATTGGTTTTTTCTTGTCCGCATTTGTCTTGTTGCAGCAATGGGTGGACTGTTGTTTGGATATGATTGGGTAGTAATAGGAGGGGCTAAACCTTTTTATGAGTCCTATTTCCGAATTGGCAACGATGCATCCATGCAAGGATGGGCGATGAGCTGCGCTTTGGTCGGCTGTATCATCGGTGTGGTAATGTCGGGAGGGTTGAGTGATAAATATGGTCGAAAAAAGTTGCTGCTTTTATCTGCAGCCATATTCATTATAGCCTCTATCGGCACAGGCGCCGCCAATACTTTGAATTTGTTTGTCTTTTTCAGGATTTTTGGTGGAATCGGTATTGGCTTAGCCTCCAATCTCTCCCCAATGTATATCGCGGAAATTGCCCCCGCAAAGGTAAGGGGGAGTTTTGTTTCCATAAACCAGATTACAATTGTTGTTGGAATATTGGCTGCACAAATTATAAACCTTCTTATTGCAGAACCAGTTCCTATCAATTTTTCCACTTCCGAGATGATCAATTCCTGGAACGTTCAAACAGGATGGCGCATGATGTTTTATGTCTGTGCTATACCAGCAGGAATCTTTTTTGTGCTCATGTGGCTAGTACCAGAGAGTCCTAGATGGTTGGCAAAGAAGAGTCAGAATAATCATAAGGTAAAAGCTATTTTAAATAAAATAGGCGGCCACTCCTTCGAGGAACAAGAAATGCGCGCCATGAGCCTTGACCAAACTAAAGATTCTAATTTTGATTTCAAACTTGCGTTCAAAGGTAAAACTTCTAAGGTCTTGATTGTAGGAATAGTCCTGGCTGTATTCCAACAGTGGTGCGGTATCAATGTTATTTTTAACTATGCTCAGGAGATCTTTTCACAGGCCGGATATGGGGTGTCTGACATTCTTTTCAACATAGTCTTAACAGGTGTTGTAAATGTAGTATTCTCGCTGGTTGGAATGTTCACGGTTGATAGGCTAGGCCGAAAACCTTTAATGCTCATTGGGGCTGGTGGGCTAGCATGTATTTATGGGTGTATAGGAACACTTTATTATTTCCAGATCGAAGGGTGGCCGTTACTGGTGTTAGTGATTTTGGGAATTGCTTGTTTTGCTATGACTTTGGCGCCTGTTACTTGGGTATTGCTCTCAGAAATCTTCCCTACCCGTATACGTGCCGTTGCTATGTCTATATCTACCTTCGCCCTTTGGATAGCATGCTTTATTCTTACCTACACCTTTCCATTATTAAATAAATCGTTAGGAGCTTCTGGGACCTTCTGGCTATATGGGGTATTGTGTGTACTTGGAGGAGTCTTTATATATATAAATCTATCCGAAACCAAAGGTCAAAGCTTGGAACAAATAGAGAAACGGTTAAACGACTTGTAAGGAAGTGATTTAATTTTCAAAAGAT
>DASVUU010000033.1:0-15428 GCA_036386935.1 Cytophagaceae bacterium
TCTTCCTTTCTAGGTACTTTCAATCTTATAACGTAAGGTTCGCCAGAAGCTAGCCGGCTTTTGACCTCATCGTCTGGCAAGGTCAAAGAGTTCTTCATTGTAGCCCTTGTGATTGCATTGTACTGAGGCGAAGCAACCTTAGCTGCTTTCAAGCGCTCTCTCATCGCATCTAATTCTTCAGGAGTGTCAAAAGCGTAGTAGGCATTCCCATCGCTAAGCAACTTCATGGCATAGTCCATATACATTGCTTTTCTTTCAGACTGTTTGTATGGTGCATGAGGCCCACCTTCATTCGGCCCTTCATCCAATTTTATTCCAACCCAGTTTAAGGCTTCCTTTATATAATCTTCAGCCCCAGGCACGAATCTGCTCTGGTCTGTATCTTCGATTCTCAAAATCATTTTGCCATTCATTTTTTTAGCAAAAAGATAATTATATAAGGCTGTCCTTACCCCGCCTATGTGTAACCCCCCAGTTGGACTAGGGGCAAACCTTACACGTACTTCATTTTCCATAACCACACTCAATCTCTATTAGTAATATTTTTAAAAATTATATAATCGCGATACACGATATTTCTACATTTACATCTTTGGGCAAACGGCTGACCTCCACTGTTTCACGAGCAGGAGGATTTTCTATAAAATATTCCCCATAAATCTGATTTATTAACGCAAAGTTATTCAGGTCCTTGACAAAAATCGAGCACTTAACCACGTTAGAAAATGTAGCACCAGCTTCTTTTAAAATGGCTTGCAGGTTCTTCATTACTTGGTGAGTCTCCTCTGTAATGTCTTTGTTTTTAAGGTCGCCTGTCTGAGGGTCCAACGCCACTTGGCCGGAAACGTAAAGTGTGTTATTTGCTAAAACTGCCTGGCTGTATGGGCCAATGGGACTAGGGGCACTTTTTGTATTTATAATCTTATTGATCATCTTAAAGATATAGGTTGCTAAATATGTCCAAATATCTTTATTTTTAATAAAAGTACCTAGTTATAAATATCATTGTCTTTTAGAGGAAGGTACTCTCATTAAGTAACGATTCTCTTCCAGCGCACTTGTTATTAACAAACTAAGATAAGAAAGGCCCGAGTGTAAATAAGGCTTATTTACACTCCGGGCCTACTTAATTTAAATTGGTTGTCAACTGCCGCCCAAAATAAGGAGCCAATTCACTAATGGATCCTAACCAGACTTTTTGGGGAGGGGCCATAAGCCAACCTCCTAGGTGGAATAGGCCTTCTATTTCAGAAATATCAATTTAGAAGAAAACCACCTTCCCATTATCTACATCATACATTCCCCCCACAATTTTAATTTGTCCGTTTCTTTCTAACTCTGCGATGATGGGACTTTCTTTTCTTATCCTTTCAATCGTCAAATGAACATTTAAATCAGTTACATTGTAAACGAATTCTTTATTTGAGCCGTCTCTATTGGTCTTGGTAGTAGTCTCCTTTTCAATTGCCGGCTGAATCTTTTTTAGTAAGGTAGTTAGATTACCTAATTCAACATGGTTGCAAGCTCCAACAATGGCGCCGCATTTTGTATGACCAAGAACCACAAGAATTTTAGTGCCAACCACTTTTGTTCCGAATTCCATACTGCCGAGAATGTCCTCATTTAAGATATTTCCAGCGATCCGTATGCTGAAAACATCTCCAAGGCCTTGGTCAAATATGAGTTCAGCAGAGGTTCTACTATCAATACAACTTAATATAGTCGCAAATGGAAATTGACCGTTAGAAGTATCGTTGACCTGTTGTAAAAGATTGCGATTTGATTTTAAGTTATTTACAAATCTAGCATTTCCATCTTTTAAGATTTGTAAAGCTAAATCGGGGGTTAGCGAAGTTTGGGTTTCTTTGGATTGGGTTCTCATAATTTTATTCTATCCAACAACCTGTTATAGGAGGCGCTGGATTGTTTCCTTAGTTAAATAATTGAATTATATTTTATAATGCCCTCTCAGCCGTGAAGGACAAATGGAATACCTGCGGCTACAATCAAGAAATGCTCTGGCCATAGGGCGCTTTATATCCTGGATTTTTATTGAATAATTAAAAGGAAAATTCATTGTTTTTATCATATCATCAGTCAAAAATTCCGCTTAATGATATTATTTCCCAGGTGCCTTTCCATTAAGCACTATACTTGTGACGCAAATATAAGGCTATTACGGGAAACTAAAGGTTGGGACAAACAAAGATGGAAGCAAATTATACTTAACTGAGGTACAATAAATACTTATAAGGCTAAGGTTCGGTTTCTGGAAGCCTAGATATAAAAGATAGACTTGTAATAAGTCAAAGGAAGATGAGAAGTCCGTTTCGCTATTCAAATGACGAACCGCTCAATAAATACGCAGGTAGAATTCTTAATTTGTGAGACGTTGATTCTGAAAAAAATATTTCAAACAGGATCCGTTTGTCACTACCTAAGCCAGCTCATTCTAAGTAGAGATTGAAAGAAAAGGGGCAACCATTCCCTGTTGCCCTTCTCGGTATAAAAAATGAAATTTTTATTCCACGGTAACGGACTTCGCTAGATTTCTCGGCTGATCGACGTTGCAGCCGCGCATTACCGCAATGTGATAAGAAAGTAATTGCAGCGGAATTACCGAAATAAGTGGCTCCAGCAATTCATTAGTGTCAGGGACCTCTATAACAAACTCGGCCATTTTTGGAATATGTTCGTCTCCTTCCGAAACTACAGCGATTACCCTTCCTTTTCTAGCTCGTACTTCCTGAATATTTGAAACAACCTTCTCATAGGATTGATCCTTCGTGGCAATTACAAGCACAGGCATTTCTTTATCAATTAAGGCAATGGGTCCATGCTTCATCTCGGCGGCAGGATAGCCCTCTGCATGGATGTATGAAATCTCTTTTAGTTTCAGTGCACCCTCGAGCGCAACCGGGAAGTTTTGACCTCTACCTAGGTACAGGAAATTCTTAGCGTCTTTAAATATTTTCGCAATTTCTATTATCTTATCATTTAACAAGAGAGCCTTTGCTACTTTGTCTGGGATACTTTCGAGTTCGACAAGCAGCTCATGAAATTGACTTTCAGTAATTGTTCCTTTTTTATTTCCAACAATGATTGCAATCATCGCTAAAACTGTTACTTGAGCAGTAAAGGCCTTAGTACTGGCCACGCCAATCTCGGGACCAGCGTGCAAATAGGCACCTTCATCTGTTGCCCTGGATATTGAGGAACCAACAACATTACAAACACCTAAGATAATGGCACCTCTTGATTTAGCCAATTCGATGGCTGCAAGAGTATCTGCAGTTTCTCCGGATTGAGAAATAGCAATCACTACATCTCCTTCTTTTATAACTGGATTCCTATAGCGAAATTCAGAGGCATACTCAACTTCCACGGGAATTCTGGCCCATTCTTCAAATAGATATTCAGCGACAAGACCCGCATGCCACGAGGTACCGCATGCTACTATAATTATGCGGTCGGCACTAACAAGTTTGTTTAGGTATTGATTTAACCCTCCTAATTTCAAGATTCCATTTTCAGAGCTTACTCTTCCTCGCATGCAATCTCGAATAGACTTAGGTTGCTCAAATATCTCTTTAAGCATGAAATGGTCGAAGCCTCCTTTCTCGATGGAGTCCAATTCTAAATCTAATTTTTGAATATAAGGGGTAGTTTGAACATCCTCTATATTACGAATACTCAAATCATTGTCTTTGATAATGGCGATTTCAAAGTCATTCAAGTAGACGACTTCCTTGGTGTATTCAATGATGGGTGTCGCGTCAGACGCGATAAAAAATTCGCCTTTTCCAATACCTATCACTAATGGACTGCCTTTTCTAGCAGCAATGAGCTGGTTTGGATGGTCTTTGGAAAGAATGACAATGGCATAAGCACCTACTACTTTGCTTAATGCCAATCTAACAGCTTCTTCTAACGAGCAGTGATTGTTGTCCTGTATGTCTTCGATAAAATGTATAAATACCTCCGAGTCTGTATCACTACTAAAGTTGTGCCCTCTCCTTATTAAATCCTCTTTCAGTGAAGCGTAATTTTCAATGATTCCATTGTGAATAATTGCTAACCCTTTGCTATGGGAATAATGCGGGTGAGCATTGCGATCGCTAGGTTCCCCGTGGGTAGCCCATCGAGTATGACCGATGCCGATCGTGCTATGTACATCTTTGTCAACTAAAAACGACTCAAGTTCCGTAACTTTGCCCTTTTTCTTAAAAACGTTGAGAGAGCCATTCATCAAAGCTATTCCCGCACTGTCATATCCTCTGTATTCTAACCTTTTGAGGCCTTTCAAAATAATAGGACAGGCTTGTTTATCGCCGATGTAGGCTACGATTCCACACATAATTAAAAGATATTGGGTTAATAATATATTTTTAAAAAGACTACTTGGTATAGTAAATGTTTAGCTTTAAAGGCTTTGACTGAGCTGTATTGGTATTGAATACAACTCTATTCAATGTAAAAGTGTTTGTATTCTCAAAAGGAAAAACTAAAAGATCTTCGATGGGCTCTGCTCCTTTAATAATTGACTTTAAATACTTAGTTAAAACAAATTGATAAACATTTCCAGAGGGCACAACGGCGACCGGTGTATTGCCATTTACATTTTCCTGAAGAAAATTTACAAAACCGTATTTAAAATAATCCCCGTTTTTTTTGTATAGTAAATTTAAAGAAGGTTTAGCAAAGTTTTTTTCACCAACAGTATCGATTTCCATTACCAGCTCCGCACCATTAATAATTGCGTTTGGTCCTATCTTATTTGCAAATTCTTTCAAGCCTTTGATTCTAATCTTCATCATAAGGCCTGTTCCGGCTTGCACATAAGCTTTATCTTCCAATAAGCTAGTCGGAACAGCTTCCGTTCCTATTTTTTCTATCTTCGATCCAGCAAAGTTTGTGGTAATTGTATAGAACTTGGTAGAATCTGAACCTAAACCAAAACGATAGTCCATTGTGTCATTCCCTTTTCGGTATTTAATGTTGATATAGGTTTTATCATTGTTTGCCTCAAACCTATTTACACCTATGCCATCCGAACCAGGTTTAATATGAATTCCCTTTACTAGTCTATTTCTAAATTCCTTAGAAATAGTATCGAACAAAAGTCTCTCGCAAAAATCTTTGTCTAAAGCAGCTTTAAAAGTCGATAAACTTGCGTCGGCAGCATCGGCAACCAGTACACCAATAACGGGTTCCTTTGATGATACTCTGTTAATATCTTTGGTAAAATACTTTGCTTTTTCAAAGTCCCCAGTTATCTCATAAATGGGAAAGGACTGGTTTTTTACCACGACGCTCCCGTAAGTATAGGTCTTCAAAACCGTAATAGATCCTGATATAATGCTAGCGTCTTTTAAGTTGTTTGTAGATTTTCTAATGAGTGCAGTATAGCTTTCAGCGTTCACTGCACCAAATTTAGGATCATTATAGTTTCCGACAAGCATCGCACTATTTCCCAAGTCTTTATCACTTGACGATTGCAATGCATCATCCATTTTTACAACCTCTGCTTCAATCTCAAGAGAGTCATTAAAAAAAACCCCAAGCTGGGGTTTTTCATTGAGTGAAATTTTATTTACTTCTTTTTTACAAGAAAGAAAGAAAAGAGCTGATGTAAGCAGCAGCCCTGAATATTTAACTGACAAGTTCATTATAAAAATTAAAGTATGAGTCTACAAGGGTTTCGTCCTCGCCAAAAGTATTAAACTTTTTGTCTTTTTCCATTGATACCACCAACTTATTGAGGCTTTCACTGTAAGCCTCCTCTGATTTAATTACAGCATCGGCATATTCAACGCCTATCTTTATAAATCCTTCAAAGTCGGCAGTCTTAAGGTGACCTAACATTTCATCCTCTATGTCAAGCATTTTTACCTTCTCGAATAAGTCTTTGTTATTGAATTTATGATTGAAGGTACTGTCATAAATTGTAAATACAGACTTTGCATCTTTAAACACTGGGTCCAATCTATATCTAGTCTTTAAATACATGGGGATTAAACTTGTCATCCAATCATTGCAATGAACAATGTCTGGTGCCCAGCCAAGTTTTTTTACAGTCTCTAAAACGCCTTTGCAGAAAAATATTGCTCTTTCATCGTTATCTGCATGAAATTTATTTTCCTTATCGAAAAATATTGTCTTTCTTTGGAAATAATCTTCATTGTCTATAAAGTAGACTTGAAGCTTTGCATTAGGAATAGAGGCTACTTTTATCACTAAAGGTTTTTCCTCTTCACCGACAGAAATATTTATTCCCGATAGACGCACAACTTCGTGTAATCTGTTCTTTCTTTCATTAATGCAACCAAACCGAGGTACAAGAATTCGTATTTCCATACCTTTTTCTTGCATTGCTTGTGGTAGTTTTCTTATAAAATCAGCTACTTCGGAATATTTAAGAAAGGGATTGATTTCGCTGGCGACATATAAAATTCGAAGTTTCGACATAAAGGAATATTCTATATTAGTGGTTAAAATCTATTAATGTCAATTAAGGGCTTACAAAATTACGAAATTTTGGGCAATTTTCAACGTTTTATATTTTCAAAAACTTATTTTACCGGCAACTAAGTTGTTTTCATACCATCTGATGCACATTTTTAAAGTCCCTTCAGAACTCAACAATTACATAAAGCAACTAAAAAAAGAAGGATTAAGTTTAGGGCTTGTACCCACGATGGGAGCGTTGCATGAAGGGCATTTATCAATTATAAGAAAGAGCATTTCAGAGAACGACTTCACCATCGCTAGTATTTTTGTAAATCCCATTCAGTTTAACAACCCTTCAGATTTACAGGCTTATCCCCGGCCGATCGAGAACGATGTTTCTCTTTTAAAAGACTTGGGATGTAGTGCAGTATTTATTCCAGACGTGTCTGACATATATGCCAATCCCCCGATTGTCACCATTGACTTTGGGCCGATGGGGTCCGTTATGGAAGGTAAGTTCAGGCCAGGGCATTTTAGTGGGGTCAGTATTATCGTAAGCAAATTATTGCATATGATATTCCCAGACAAGGTTTACTTTGGACTGAAAGACCTACAACAAGTTACCATCATAAAGAGATTAGTTGCAGACTTAAGTTTTCCCGTAAAAATTGTAGAGTGCGAAACACTACGAGAAGCTGATGGATTAGCATTGTCGTCACGAAACGTGAGGATAGCTCATGAGAAACGGGATATTGCACCCTATTTATTCAAGGCTTTGAAATTGGCAGAAGGGGTCCTAAAGAGTCTATCCGTATCAGAAGTCATTTCAAATACCGTTGAATACCTTAATTCAATTCCAGACATAAAATTAGAATACTTTGAAATTGTGGATTCTGAAACTTTAATGGAAGTACATGATGTTAGAAGCCATAGTAAAATAGCTTTATGTATCGCTGCTTACTTAGGGGAGGTTAGATTAATAGATAATATCATAGTGACCCTCTGATTTGCTTTAATACCTCCGGTTATTTACCTAGTTTTACAATTTATCCATCACTACATGCTGATTCAGATATTAAAAAGCAAAATACACAGGGTCAAAGTTACTCAAGCAGAGCTCCATTATGTTGGGAGTATCACCATTGACGAGGATTTGATAGACGCTGCCAATCTCTTAGAACATGAGAAAGTACAAATAGTAAATGTAAACAATGGTGAAAGGTTTGAAACCTACGTCATCAAGGGAGCACGGGGAACTGGTACAATTTGTTTGAATGGTCCTGCAGCAAGAAAGGCCCAATTAGGTGATATTATTATTATTATTTCTTATGCTACCATGGACTTTGAGGAAGCAAAAACCTGGAAACCAACTCTTATTTTTCCTGATAGCAACAATAAATTAATATAAAACATCATGAATCATCTTAAAACAGCGCTTAAGTACCTAGTTCCACTAATTATCGCTGTTTTATTGGTCAAATTTATACTTACAAGTATAGATCCTGAAGTAATGATGAAGAAAATTGCTCAGGCAGATGGACGCTGGGTAGCACTGACTGTATTTATATCACTTATTGCTCACTTAAGTAGGGCTTACAGGTGGAACTTGTTGATGAAACCACTTGGATTTAGACCAGCTTTGAGCAGCACTTTTATTGCTGTGATGGTTGCCTACTTTGGTAATATCTTCCTTCCGAGGATGGGGGAAGTACTTAGGTGTGTCACTTTGACTCGTATCGAGAAGGTTCCCTTTAATTCGTCCTTTGGTACTGTCGTTGCTGAACGAGCTTTTGACTTTATATGCCTTCTCTCGCTGGTGGGTTTGTCCCTGGTCCTAGAGTTTGAGCGTTTTAGTTTATTTTTTAATGAAGTGGTTTTTAACAAATCAGCCAAGACGCCTGCAGAGTCTAATTTAAAATTTTATCTTATCCTTGGGGGAGTTGTACTTGTCTCTTTTGTGTTATTTCTAATATTTAGAAATAGAATCTTTTCCTCCGCGCTGTTTATAAAAATCAAAACTTTCCTAAAAGGAATTTTAGAAGGCGTATTTAGCATAAGAAAACTAGAAAATAAAGGCGCATTTCTCTTCCATACTTTCGTGATCTGGGCTTGTTATTTTCTAATGACCTACCTAGCCTTCTTTGCATTACCCTCTACCGCAAACCTAGGGCCTCTTGCAGGCCTAGTAATCCTTATCGTTGGCGGATTAGGCATGTCAGCGCCAGCCTCGGGCGGTATCGGTCCCTTTCATATTATGGTCGCGGGGGCATTGACTTTATTTTATGGACTGTCAAAAGATGATGGAGTGGCCTACGCATTTGTAATACATACATCGCAGTTTGCTAGTTTATTTATCATCGGCGGCATATGTGCTATCATATCTATAGTACTTGCCAAAAAAAGAAAAGGTGACGACAGAACAATTGTTTCTGAACCTTTGCTTCAGAGTAAATAGATGTGTTCCGAAATAGTTTTACAATCTTATTTTTAATAATAAAATAAAATAGTAGGGCGTGTCTCCCGCGGAAAACCGGGAGTCGGGCTATTCGCTTGTAGTCCTCGTTCCGCGAAAGCGAGAACTGCGGGCTACCGCTTCTATCCCTCACGCAAGTCACCGTATTCATGCCTTTAAATGAAAGCAGACGAGAAAATATTTACCGTTACAGCTATACTGCCTTTTATTGAAGAGTGGAAAAAGGAGGGCAAAGTGGTGTTCACCAACGGATGTTTTGACATTGTCCATCTGGGTCATGTCGATTATTTAGAACAAGCACGGAATCTTGGATCTAGACTTATTGTTGGAATAAATGCAGATAGTTCTATTTCCAAATTAAAAGGTTCTGAGCGACCAATCGTCAATGAATATGCAAGGATGAGGATGTTGGCATCTTTTTTCTTTGTTGATGCTGTCATTTTGTTCTCGGAAGATACACCTTATAACCTTATTTCAGCGTTAAAACCTGACATTTTGGTAAAAGGAGACGATTATACAATAGACAAAATCGTTGGCGCAGATGTTGTAATAGAAAATGGGGGAGAGGTGGCGACGATACCCTTGGTAAAGGGTTATTCGACCTCCAATATTTTAAACAAAATTAAAAATCTATAAAATGGGCGGAATATATTTAATCGGAATCGTTTTCTTTTTGATAAGCATGGCCGTTAGTGCCGTGTTGAAAAGCAAGTTTAAGAAATATTCTCAGACTCCTTTGCGCTCAGGATTGAGCGGTAAAGAGATTGCTGAAAAGATGTTGCATGACCATGGTATCTACGATGTAAGCATCATGACGTCTGAAGGTGAACTCTCAGACCATTATAACCCAGTAAATAAGACTGTGAATCTAAGTCATGACGTGTTTTACGGAAGAAATGCTGCGTCGGCTGCAGTAGCTTCCCATGAATGTGGACACGCGGTGCAGCATGCCAAAGGCTATGCCTTCTTGAAAATGAGGTCAGTACTTGTGCCGGCGGTAAATGTAAGCTCTCGGTATATGCAATGGGTTATTCTAGGGGGTATCCTAATGATAAATACCTTTCCTATGTTGTTGATGATTGGTATCGCCTTATTTGCTTTAACAACCTTGTTCAGTTTCATTACCTTGCCAGTGGAGTTCGACGCTTCTAGAAGGGCTCTTGCTTGGATCAATAATAAAGGAGTTGTGACGAGTCAGGAACACCAAATGTCTAAAGACGCTTTATGGTGGGCAGCAATGACCTATGTCGTAGCGGCGTTGGGTTCTTTGGCTACATTGCTTTATTATATTTCTTTCTTAAATAGGAGAGACTAAGTAATCTCTTTAATAATTTGAAAAAACCCTGGCAGTCAAACCAGGGTTTTTTTGTTATTTGTCAATCCAACAACTAGAAAATTCAAAATAAAAAAGACCAAAAAGAGATTCCCACGTTAACACTAAAAATATTTTTCAACCGATATGGATTTTATATTAAACGAAGAGCAATTAGCGGTCCAAGCAGCAGCTCGAGATTTTGCCAGAACAGAACTTTTACCCGGCGTAATCGAGCGAGACGAACACCAGTCTTTTCCGAAAGAGCAAATAAAGAAACTAGGCGAACTAGGTTTTCTAGGTATGATGACCGACCCAAAGTACGGAGGCGGCGGAATGGATGCCATTTCCTACGTCCTAGCAATGGAGGAAATTTCAAAAATCGATGCCTCGGTGTCAGTGTGTATGTCGGTCAATAATTCCTTGGTCTGTTGGGGCCTTGAAACGTACGGTACAGAGGAGCAGAAGCAGAAATATTTAACCAAGCTTGCAAAAGGTGAAATAATCGGCGCTTTTTGTCTATCGGAGCCGGAGGCTGGCTCCGACGCTACTTCTCAGAGAACTACAGCTGAAGACAAAGGCGATCATTACTTGCTGAACGGCACAAAAAATTGGATCACAAATGGCAATTCTGCCTCTGTATACATTGTCATTGCCCAAACATATCCAGAGAGAGGTTATAAGGGCATCAATGCCCTCATCGTAGAAAAATGGATGGAAGGCTTCGTTGTTGGGAAAAAAGAGAATAAACTCGGAATAAGAGCTTCAGACACCCATTCCCTAATGTTTACAAATGTGAAGGTTCCAAAAGAAAACAGGATAGGCGACGATGGCTTTGGATTTACATTTGCTATGTCCACTTTAAATGGCGGGAGGATTGGCATAGCGGCTCAGGCCTTAGGGATTGCCTCAGGTGCCTATGAACTTGCATTGAAATACTCCAAAGAACGAAAAGCATTTAAGAAAGAGCTGTCCGAGCATCAGGCCATACAATTTAAATTGGCGGATATGGGAACGCAGATCGACGCGGCTAGACTACTATGCCTGAAGGCAGCTTATTTAAAAGATAAGCATGAAGATTATTCTCAGGCAAGCGCAATGGCAAAGCTGTTTTCCTCAAAGGTCGCCATGGACGTAACTATTGAAGCAGTGCAGATTCACGGCGGTTACGGATATGTCAAGGAGTACCACGTAGAGAGGCTTATGAGGGATGCTAAGATCACGCAAATTTATGAGGGTACCTCAGAAATACAAAAAATAGTTATATCCAGAGGATTATTAAAATAGTAATATTTTGTAGTTAATAAATACAGTCAATATAATAAAAATATAATTTTTTACGTTATTCCATTGCCTTTTACTATTATTAGTATTAGTTTTGTACAACTAATTAAATGAATAGAATTTTAATTATTCAAATATTGTACTAAAATATATCTGTAGATAAATAATGGAAGATTACAATAAAATTATAGAATCCCTTGGTGTAAGATTTATTAAATCTAAGAACATAAAGATACTTCAACCGATCACGGTGGAGAATTTTTACGACGTGGGAAACACCGTAGTCCTTCTTCATAAAGGAGAAATTTCCTATGGAGAGGATAAATTAAAGGTTGCTGAAGGAGAGATTTTATTCGTTCCCGGCGGCCGCTCAGTTCCGATTACCTATGGTAAATCTAATCCGGTCAAACTCACTAATGAGGACCTGTTAAGTAACAGAGATAAATTCTTCAGTTCGAACAAAGACCTTAGTCTTATTGGGTATGAGCAAAACAGTTTCAGCTATATTACCTTTGAGGCCAAAGTATTTGATTCAGTAAATTTCTTCGCCTCCCTCGACATTCCAGCTTTTGTGATTTCAAAAGATGACGCTCTAGCTAGGGTCATGATCGAAACCATAAAGGAAGATTTGTCTGAAATGCCAGGCAAAGAGAGGGTAATTAAATTAAATACAGAAAGGGTAGTTGTAGAGGTTGTAAGATATATACTAGAAAAGAGATTATTTGTGGAGCAATTGGCAACAAATAGCACCTATTTCAAAGATCCAAGACTCATAGATATTTTTGCATTTATCAAGAAACACCTAGGGGGAGATCTCTCGAACAAGATTCTTGCAAACGTTGCAAACGTCTCAGAAGATTATGTAGGTCAGTATTTTAAGATGTTGACAGGTATAAACCCTCAAGATTACATCGAGTACCAAAGAATGGAAACAGCGGTAAATCTTTTAAGAACTTCTAAGAAAAGTATCAGGGACATTGGTAAGGAGGTTGGATATAAAGACACCGCTTATTTCTGCCGAAGGTTTAAAATGATGTTTGGAATACCAGCTGGTAAAATGAGAAGAAGAGAGTCTTTGATGAATATCTAAAAAGGCTCCTCGATCTTATCAGGCTTTATAAATTAATACTTAGGCTTACCATCAAAATGGTAAGCCTATATTTTTTTCTCCACCTCATCTTTATTCGACACTAATAGTTTTATCTCATTTAATTTCAATAAAGCTTCGATTGGAGAGACAGTATTAATGTCTATTTTTTCAAGTAAGGTCATCAGCTGCTCTAAACAAGGATTTGTTGCGTCAAACAATTTCAATTGAAAGTTCATCTTATTCAATTCATTCAAGTTGAAGTTTTTCTTCTTGCCAATCTTGTCTTTTTCCAGATGTTTCATGATTTCATCTGCGCGTAAAAGGACGGGATTAGGCATCCCTGCAATTTGAGCCACGTGTATACCAAAGCTATGCTCGCTGCCCCCTTTTTTCAATTTTCGCATAAAGATGACTTTATTGCCTGCTTCCTTTACTGATACATTGTAATTCTTCACCCGTGGCAAGTCGGCCTCCAACTGGTTTAACTCATGGTAATGTGTCGCAAATAATGTTTTAGCAAGACATTTAGGGTGATTGTGTAAATATTCCACAATAGACCAGGCGATAGAGATCCCATCGTATGTGCTGGTGCCACGGCCTATCTCGTCCATCAAAATAAGACTATTAGGACTCAGGTTATTGAGGATACTCGCGGTTTCTTGCATTTCCACCATGAACGTAGATTCACCCTTAGAAAGATTATCAGATGCACCTACTCTTGTAAATATTTTATCGACAATGCCGAGCGTAGCAGCTTTTGCCGGAACGTAACAGCCCATTTGAGCCATGAGGACAATAAGCGCTGTTTGTCTCAGTAAGGCGCTTTTACCTGCCATGTTTGGTCCCGTAATGATAATGATTTGCTGATCCTCATTGTCGAGGAATACGTCATTGGGAATGTATTTTTCTCCGGCTGGAAGTTGCTTTTCAATTACCGGATGTCTTCCCTCCCTGATGTCCAGAACCTGTGTATCATTAATCTTGGGTCTACAATAATTATTCGCCATGGCGAGTACTGCAAAAGAGGATAGACAATCTATTTGGGCTAGTATTCTAGAGGTCTGTTGAATCAGGGTTACATAGGATTCTGCATGATTTACAAGTTCGGCGAACAGTTTAAATTCTATCTGGTTTATCCTGTCCTCTGCACCTAATATCTTTTCTTCATAGGTTTTAAGCTCCTCTGTGATATAGCGCTCTGCGTTCACTAGGGTTTGCTTTCTGATCCATTCCACAGGCACCTTCTCTCTGTGCACATGTGTTACTTCGAGGTAATAGCCAAAAACCTTGTTATAGGAGATCTTCAAAGAACTAATGCCGGTGCGCTCTATTTCCCTTTGCTGTATCTGAAGCAGATAGTCCTTGCCAGAATACGCTATTTTTCTTAGCTCATCCAATTCTTCATTCACCCCATCTTTAAAGATATTTCCCTGATTGGTGAACATCGGCGGGTCTGGCTTTACCTCGTTACTTATTTTGGTAATAAGGAATTCGCAGGTGTTTAGTTGGTCGGCAAGTTTTTTTAATAGTTCGGACGAAGAATTTTCCAGCAATGCCTTGATAGGTTTGGTATGTTCCAAAGCCCTTTTCAATTGTACAATCTCTCGTGGATTTACCCTTTTCACGGCGACTTTAGAGATGAGTCTTTCTATATCACCTATGTGCTTTAGCTCATCAGTGATTTTATCTAAAACAGGTCGATCTTTTAAAAACTGCTCAACAACAGATAGTCTTTCATTGATTGTAATAATTTCTTTCAACGGAAGTATCACCCATCTCTTCAGCATTCTACTACCCATGGGAGTAAGGGTATGGTCAATGATCTGGATCAGAGACACTCCATCGTTATTTTGAGGAAATAACAACTCTAGATTTCTTATCGTGAATTTATCCAGCCAAACATATTTATCTTCTTCGATTCTACTGAGGGAAATAATGTGGTTGGTTTCTTTGTGTTCTGTTTCCCTTAAATAGTGGAAAATGGCACCCGCTGAAATGATCCCTTCTTGAAGGTCCTCCACGCCGAAGCCTTTTAGTGAAGTTGTGCCGAAATGTCGGGTCAACAACTCATAAGTAAACTCAAAGGAATAAACCCATTCGTCGAGGCCGTAGGTATTATATTTATCTCCAAACTGGAGTCCAAATTGATTTTTGCATGATTTGCAATAAAGAACTTCAGAAGGTTGAAAGCTTTGAAGCAGCTTATCGATATAGGCAACGTCGCCCTGGGAGGTGAGGAATTCCCCTGTTGATATATCTAAAAAAGATATTCCGATGCTGTTTGATTTATTGTATACAGAAGCTAGGTAATTGTTCCTTTTTACATCGAGTACGTTGTCGTTAAAAGAGACGCCTGGCGTAACAAGTTCGGTCACCCCTCTTTTCACTATTCCTTTTACATTTTTTGGATCTTCGAGCTGATCACAAATTGCAACTCTCTGGCCAGCCCTTACGAGCTTAGGCAGATAATTATCTATTGAATGGTGAGGAAATCCAGCGAGGGCTATTTCGGAGGCAGTGCCATTGCCTCTTTTAGTCAGGGTAATGTCCAGAATCTTGCTCGCTTTCACAGCATCTTCCCCGAAAGTCTCGTAAAAGTCACCCACTCTAAATAATAACAATGCACCAGGATATTTGGCTTTTATAGCATTGTACTGCTTCATTAATGGGGTTTCAATGGTTTGGCTCAAGGGACTTATGTGAAAGGTTTTAAGATTAAATATAAGAGAATAAACTTGCACTTTAAATTTGCTGCCAAGTAATGTTTATAAGTTTTATCGGATTGACACCTTTCAGACTTCACTGAAATGGGATTTCAG
>DASVUU010000034.1:0-8792 GCA_036386935.1 Cytophagaceae bacterium
TAGAATCTTCTTTGAAAACACAGCGTTCTCACGGGTGTTCAATGCTCTGCCTTCTTGAATAATGTCTTCTTTTTTCACGCCGCACAACAAGAATACTTTTATCAGATCTTCAGACTCATTGGAAACTTTACGGATCAAAGACACCTCGCCACCAGTCACCAAAATCTTTTCTATTTTTCCTATCCGGTAGAGATGTACGGCATGAAGCACGCGGTCGGCTCCATAGTTGATGTATACCCTGTCATGAGGCTCTCGGTTTGCTGAGGTGATCCCAGTCAACACAATGCCCACTGTGTGAGGTTTTACGTCGCTCAGAGCTACAGGTTTGTATTCCCAGGCCGTATTGGCTTCATTACTTAAAAATTCATTGGTGAATAATAAAAGGAGACTAAGACCGACAATAAATGCAACTTTCTTGAACCTGATATTTTTTAGAAAAAACGAAGTCAAAAATGCGATTGTAATTATTACAATGGGTCTCAGGAGAAAAGACAGCAGTTTGGAAAGTATAAAAAACATGGGGTAAGATAATACATTTTCAAAAGTCGTAAACGGAAATCTATTTTTAAAATAGTGCGAACCCTCATTGTTTAATATTCGTTTTGATGCTAGCTTTGTTTAAAATGATTCTAAATAAGGAATGAACGATCCCAAGAAAAATCTTTCTCAACTTTCCAAAGGACAAAAGGGCACCATCTGTTGTTTCAACGATGAAGAAATGTCTTTGAAACTTATGGAAATGGGATGTCTGCCCGGTGTAGAAGTCGAGGTCGGTTGTAAGGCTCCTTTTGGAGGACCCATATGCATCAATGTTTCTGGTTATAACCTTTCTTTAAGGGTAGATGAGGCGGCTACCATAATGCTCCGCTAAATAATGGCAGAACCTGCTTTAAAAATTGCACTTTTAGGAAATCCTAATTCAGGAAAATCCTCCCTTTTCAACCACCTTACAGGCTTAAATCAAAAAATAGGAAACTTTCCTGGCGTTACTGTCGATAAAAAAATTGGTACAGCTAGGTTAAATGAAAAGACTGTTGCTGAAATCATTGACCTTCCTGGCACCTATAGCCTCTATCCCAAATCCTTGGATGAGCAAGTTGTATTTGACTTTTTGAATAATCCTTACGACTCACATTACCCAGATCTTATTGTGGTAATCGTTGATGCTTCTAACTTAAAAAGAAATCTACTTTTATTTACACAAATCGCTGACCTTGGATTTCCAATTGTATTGGCGGTGAATATGCTTGACCTAGCAATCAAAGCTGGCTTAAAAATCAATATTGAGCAGCTGAGAAAGGAATTGAAGGTGCCTGTCGTCTCTATTAATGCGCGATCTGGACTTGGTCTTCCCAATTTAAAAGAAACGCTTTTGTCACCTGTTCCCAAGATTGACAAGCCTTTTCTTAATTCTAGTAAGCTTGCCAGTGAAGTTATAAAAGAAATTAAAGATAAACTCAATGTAGAGAATGACTACCTCGCATTGCACCTCGCCCATCAGTACAGAAAAAGTATTCAGAGTTTATCCCTCCCTCAAAAGCAGCTCATAGAAAGTATTAACAAGAAATATAATTTTCAGAGCGTTGTGTTTCAAATCAATGAGACTATAAAGCGGTATGAGGTAATTGATGAAATAGTTGCTGCCTGTGTCATAAAAACTGACCATTCTGGAAAGGAGATGTTCAGCAGTAAGTTGGACAGAATCCTTACGCACAAAATAGGCGGCTATGTAATATTCCTTTTAATATTATTTCTAATGTTCCAGGCGATATTTACCTGGGCATCTATTCCCATGGATCTTATAGATTCTGGAATAGCTTCCTTAAATTCGTTTTTACAAGATAAACTCCCGGAATCGCCCCTGACGAACCTCCTCACGGAAGGATTGATCGCCGGGCTGGGTGGCATCTTGATATTTGTACCTCAGATCGCTATTTTATTCACGTTTATCTCTATTCTCGAAGAATCAGGGTATATGTCCCGGGTAATGTTCATAATGGACAAACTGATGCGCAAATTTGGTATGAGCGGAAGGAGTGTGGTTCCACTTATCTCTGGAATTGCGTGCGCGGTACCTGCCATTATGGCTACAAGAAGTATTGATAACTGGAAAGACCGTCTGATCACTATTTTTGTGACTCCTCTTATGAGTTGCTCCGCAAGAATTCCGGTATACACGGTCCTTATCGCTCTTATCATTCCGCCCAAGTTTATTTTAGGAATTTTTAATGTGCAGGGTCTTGTGTTGATGCTGCTTTATCTGATAGGATTTCTAGCGGCAATTATCAGTGCCTATTTCATGAATAAAATGCTGAAGTCAGTGCAAAAAAGCTACTTCATCATGGAATTCCCCGCCTATAAGATGCCTCGCTGGAAGAATGTAGGGTTAACGCTGATTGAGAAAGTAAATGCGTTTGTGTTCGAAGCCGGTAAAGTGATCATTGCGATCTCGATAGTATTGTGGGTATTGGCATCTTATGGACCATCCAAAAAAATTCAGTCTGCAAAAGAAGAATTGTTGCGCGAAAGTCAGGCGAAACAATGGACACCAGAATATACTGAAAATAGAATAGCCTCTTCCAAATTGGAGCAATCTTACGCAGGGCACTTCGGCAAATTCATTGAGCCTGCCATCAGGCCGTTAGGCTTTGACTGGAAGATAGGCATTGCTTTGATCACTTCTTTTGCTGCGCGGGAGGTTTTCATAGGTACGATGTCTACCATCTACAGCATAGGCTCGAGCGATGAAGCCACTATAAAAGAAAAAATGCGGGAGGAGTTGAACGTCGAAACAGGAAAGCCCTTCTATACAGTTGCAATCGCATTTTCGCTGCTCATTTTTTATGTTTTTGCAATGCAATGCATGAGTACGCTTGCTGTGGTTTACAGAGAAACCAAGGGCTGGAAATGGCCGACCCTGCAATTTTTTTATATGACAGGGTTAGCCTATTTATTAAGTTTCATTACTTATCAAATGTTGAAGTAGTAGAAGCGTTCGGCTAGAAACCTATAAGCTTTTTGAAACCTAAAATTTCAACTTCCCTCCTTAAGGACTTCGCATGAGTGATGGCAGCGGCACCCCACAGGCCGACGGAGGAGGGCGAGGAGTACAGCGAACAGCACGTTTTCCATTTTTATGGAAACATGCCCAAAACCTTCTTAAAGTCTGATGTAAAAATTAATATAAATTGTCTTTTACATTAATCTTGGAAGCCCTGATAGCGGGCCTGTAGGAGGCAATCATGGTGATAATGAGAATAGTGAACCCGGTGATTACGAAATCGCTAACTTGCATTTTTACAGGGTAGGCGTCCACCACAGAAGTCTCCATGCCCATAGACACGATGCCCAATTCTTGCTGTAGATAGCATAGCAGAAATCCAAGAAACAGGCCAGTAAATGCACCTGAAAATGCGATCAAGGAACCTTCCAATAGAAATAGCTTTTTAATGAAATTCTTTGTGGCGCCTAAAGAAAATAGTATGGCAACGTCCTTCTTCTTATCAATTGCTAACATTGTGAGCGAAAAAAATATGTTGAATGAGGCGATGGCGAGTATAAATGAAAAGGTAATATAAACGAACAGCTTCTCTATTTTGATCGCCTTCAGCAGTCCGGCGTGCTGCTCATCGCTGTTTTGAATCAAAAATTTTGGACCTAAAGCCTTTTGCAAATCTTCTTCCAGGTTGCCTACAGCGTATCCATTCTTCGCTTTTATCTCAATAGATGTCCGCCTATTGCCATAATTAAAAAGTCTTTCAGTAAATGCTATGGGCACGAAGATGTAATTGTCGTCGTACTGTTTTTCTATTGCGAATACGCCCCCTGGCTTTATCGCTTCTCTGTTAAATACTTTTGTCGGATCGGTGATCACAGAAGCTTTGTTTTTAGGGTACCAAAGCTGTAGCTCAAAGAAGTTATCATTCAATGAAATCGACATGATGTTTTGTATGCCCCTGCCGATGATGGCTAATTCTTTTTCCTTTTTATGCAGTGCCAGACTTCCATCTACCATCATAGAGTCCATGCGCCGCTGCTTTACGAAATTCTCAGAAACACCTTTGAGTTTTACAACCATCTGGTCTTCTTTGTACTTCAACAAGGCATTGTCTTCGATGACTTCAGTTATAATGTCTACACCTTCTACCCCATTTATCTTTCGTAGCATTTCATCCGTTAGCTCAAAAGATTTCCCTTTCGCTAAAGATATTTTCACTTCTGCGTCGAAGGTATTGTAGAGACTTCTAATAAGATTTTCAAGACCATTGAAAACAGAAAGAACAATGACCAGAGCCATTGTTCCTACTGCCACTCCAATCATAGACATGTTGGAGATAATATTTATAAAATTCTTCCCCTTCTTTGAAAAAAAATAACGTTTCGCTATAAACAAGGATGGCTTCAAAGCAGCGTGGTTTAAAGTTATAAGTCTACTTCGACTTGATTTCTAAGAAGGTCTTCCATTGTTTCTCGTTTTCTTATCAACCGAGCTTTTCCTTCATGCACCAATACTTCTGCCGGCCTGAGTCGAGAGTTGTAATTTGAACTCATACTGAAACCATAAGCTCCTGCATTGAGGATAGACAAAATATCCCCTTCTTTCACCTCGGCTATTGATAAGTCTGTTCCAAAGGTGTCTGTCTCACAAATATTGCCCACGACGGTGTAGGTTTTATTTTCACCACTTGGGTTAGACGCATTTACTATTGTATGAAATGAGCCATACATCATTGGCCTTATTAGGTGATTAAGACCTGAGTTAACCCCTACGAATGTGCAGGCGGGCGTCGGTTTTACCACTGTTGCTTTTACCAGTAAAGACCCTGACTCTGAAACAATAAATTTCCCTGGCTCAAACCACATTTCTAGGTCTTTTCCATATTCTTTGGTGAAATTCTGGAATGCCTTACTCATTTTTTGGCCAAGCTCCTGTATGTCGGTTGTGTAATCGCCTTCTTTGTAGGCCACTTTGAACCCACTGCCAAAATCTAAGAAACGTAGGTTTTTGTAGTTTTTAGCGACTTCAAAAATTATTTCTGAGGCTTTTACAAATGCCTCTGCATCCTTAAAGTCTGAACCGCTGTGCACATGCACTCCTTCAACATGTATCTCATATTTATTAGCGATATCATATATCTCCTGTACCTGCTCTATGGAAATGCCGAATTTAGAGCCTTTGTGACCTGTCATTATTTTAACATTCCCACCCGCATCTATATGAGGATTTATTCTGACAGCACAGGGATAACTCTTGCCATAAGCTTCTCCAAACAATTTCAATAAAGGCAAGCTGTCCACATTGATTGTTACTCCGTGGCTTACGGCCTCTTTTATTTCATCAAAATCAGCGCAGCTAGGCGTGAACATGATATTCTTATTGTCAAAACCTGCCTTCAACCCTAGGTGCATTTCTTGAATTGAAACCACGTCAATGCCTGACCCCGCCTTTCGCAGCAATTTCAATATTGCCTGATTGGTAAGGGCCTTAGCCGCATATTTTATTTTCACGTTCACATTTGAAAACGCCTTCTTCAAGGTATTGAACTGACTTATGATCTTTTCACCATCATACACATAAAGTGGTGTCCCAAATTCCTGGGCCATATCGACCAGTTTTACGCCTTGAATATCTGTTTTATTGTCTAAATACATGCTAAGAGAAATTGAAAGAGGCAAATATAAGGAAAGCTATGGCGCGAAAGGAATATTAATTTGTAAATCACTGCTAAATCAAGCCACCGCTTGCACTTCTCTCAAATCTTTGTAAAGGGGCCAGTTCGCCCTCCTTCTCCAAAAATCAAATTTTTCATTCCCGATTTTTTATATTAAAAAATTATTAATTAGATTTGGAAATAATATTTCAAATTGATGAACCTTAGAAGAAACACAAATTGGTGGTGGCACAAAACAAATTTCGTTTGGTGAACAATCCTATTGTGTAATCTCTAATAAAGTATATAACTCAAGGCTTGCTGTTCACAGCAAGCTTTTTTGCTTTAAAGGGACATCATCAAATAGGATTAGCACAGGGCAAACAGTAGTCTTAAAATATTTAAATTATTCTTTTTTATATATAGAATGGAAAAGTACCACCTTAAAACCTCGAATATTAAAATGCTTGCGGACACCGTCACGCCGGTAAGCATATTTTTAAAAGTGCGAGACAAGTTTGCAAATAGCATTATGCTTGAGAGCTCTGACTACCATAGCAATGACAACAGCTTCTCCTACATCTGTTGCAATCCGATTGCGAAGTTTGAAGTCGCGCAAGGAAAGCTAAATTTAGAATATCCCGACAATAGCAAAGCTACTTATGATGTGGGCGTGGGCGACGTTATCCCGAGATTAAATGAATTTATCAAATCATTTGAAGTCGATGAAAGCCCTTACAATTTCAGCAACAACGGCCTCTTTGGCTACATTTCATACGATGCCGTTCGCTACTTCGAAGACTTGGAAATTAGGGACTATGATTCGGACGAAAGAAAAATCCCCGAAGTCCTTTACCAGGTATATCAGTACGTCATCGTCATTAACCACTTCAAAGAAGAACTTTATATCTTCGAGCACTATCTAGAAGGCTCGGAGAAAGGCATAGAAGCCATAGAGACCCTCATCAACAACAAAAATTTTGCCTCCTACAGATTTTATGGAACAGAGGCTGAGAGCTCCAACTTTACTGATGAAGAATTTCTTGCCATCGTCCAAAAAGGCATCGATCATTGCCACAGAGGTGACGTCTTTCAGATAGTGCTTTCCAGGAGATTTTCGCAAAGTTTCACGGGCGATGAATTCAATGTTTATCGTGCCTTAAGATCCATCAATCCCTCTCCTTATCTTTTCTACTTCGACTACGGTAGTTTCAAAATATTCGGCTCATCACCAGAGGCGCAGATCGTCATCAAAAACAATAAGGCTAGTATCTATCCTATTGCGGGCACTTTCCGACGTACTGGGAATGATAAGCAGGACGAGGAACTGGCAAAAAAGCTTTTCGATGATCCTAAAGAAAACTCGGAACACGTCATGCTAGTAGACCTTGCCCGCAATGACCTCAGTAGAAGTGGACACGGCGTCACAGTGGACACCTTCAAGGAGATCCAATTTTACTCTCACGTGATACATCTGGTTTCGAAAGTGACGGGGGAAATCAATGAAGAAACAGCTACACTAAGGTTGGTAGCAGATACTTTTCCAGCGGGTACACTGTCTGGCGCTCCTAAGTATATGGCCATGAAACTTATCAACCAGTATGAGCATTCTAACAGAGGATTCTATGGTGGAGCAATCGGCTTATTAGGATTCAATGGAGACTTCAATCATGCCATCATTATCCGTTCTTTATTGAGCAAAAACAATACGTTATATTATCAGGCTGGCGCTGGCGTTGTAGCAAAATCAAGCGTACAAAGCGAATTGCAAGAGGTTGGAAATAAATTGGCAGCGCTTCGGACAGCCATAAAACTAGCTTCACAAATGTAATTTGTATTTATAAAAACAGGTTCAATGATCAACTATAAGGAGCAAATGCATTTGGGCGTAAACCCGGCAAAAAGACCGGCGTCGGGCTTTCCGTTAGTAGTCCTCGTTCCGCGAAAAGCGGACCTCCGGGCTACCACTTCAATCCCTTACGCAACTACATATTTAGCCTTCTTATTTAAAGACTTGGTCTATCAAAAAATTATAGCTTATGAAACTTTTAGTATTAGACAATTACGACTCCTTCGTATATAACATCGTCCACATCATTAAGGAGCTTGGCTTCGCAGGTAATATGGACGTAATCAGGAATGATAAAATTTCTTTGCAGGAGGTAGAAAAGTATGATAAAATATTATTGTCTCCCGGCCCAGGCATCCCATCAGAAGCAGGGATTATGCAGGATTTAATCAGGCAATATGGCCCAAAGAAGAGTATCTTTGGCGTGTGTTTGGGTCATCAGGGAATTGGCGAAGTGTATGGGGCATCTTTGATAAATCTTCCTGAAGTATATCATGGCTTGGCTATAAATACACACATTACCAACCCTGATATAATTTTCGAGGGATTGCCAAATTCATTTATGTCTGGTCGTTACCATTCGTGGGCCGTTAGTCCTACTTCTGATTTGTCGCAGATAGAAGTAACTGCGGTGGACGACAACAAGAACATTATGGCATTGAAACACAAAACCTATGATGTAAGAGGTGTACAGTTTCATCCAGAATCTATTCTCACTGAAAATGGGAAAGTGATGTTAAAGAATTGGTTGAAAAGTTAAAGAAGAGCTTGCAAATTCTGCTTCATTTAAGTAGAAAAATATTTCCAATAGAAGCGTCCGACAGTTTTGGTCTGAGCTAGAAAAGCTTCCGACATGGAACGAAATGACATAAACGCATAACCTCCTGAAAGCGAAAACTTGGAGCGAGTTTAAACTGTCTTGATTCTTTTGCTTACTTTTCTTATCAAGAAGAAAAGTAAGGCCCGTCTTGCGAAGACAACGTCTCGAAAAACGATAAATTGAATATTAGGCACAAGGTTCTTTTAACCTATATTTCGGTTAGTTGACGTGGCTAGTATTTAAGATTTTGATTTGGAAATTTATAGATATTTTCTATTAAGTCGGGCGCAAGAGTATTGGAGTTTAAGTAGAACGGATCTGAATATCATAAGCAGAAATTTGAATGAGGACCTTTAGCCTAATGCTAAAACGATAAGTTATTTAATGAAAGAAATTTTAAACCATTTATTTGACCATAAGACTCTGAGTAAAGAAACAGCTAAAAAGGTGTTTCTTGATATCACTCAAGGTC
>DASVUU010000035.1:0-2610 GCA_036386935.1 Cytophagaceae bacterium
ACTTCTCAAAATAAGCGTTCGCTGGAAAAACACCAGGGTGGATACTGCTTTGGCGGCATATCAGTACTCCGTAACAGGAAACGCTCGCTTAAAACGGTATTGGCAAAGAAAGGGACGGTAGTGTATTTTCTGCCAAGAAAAGACTTTCGGGCCCTTTGTAAGGCTTACGATGAATTCTTCAGATACTTTACAGGCGAGTTCGGAAAGCGAATGCTGGAAGACGATTTTGTCCACTTCTTCAAACGGCCGCAATCTTTTGAAGAAAGCTTTATAGCCTCCGATCAATTTTATTCGCGCAAAATTGAAAGCATTGAATTACGGGATATTGTTTCGTGCCCGGCTTCAACTCCGGTTTTTTTGGCTGCCCGTAAAATGGCCGAAAGCAAAATAAGCTGCCTCTTTGTTAAAAACGATATCGGAGCAATTACCGGTTTTGTAACCGATATCACATTACGCGATAAAGTTATTGCGGCCCAAACCGATTCGAATAATCCGGTTTCTTCGGTAATGGATAATCCCATTGTATCCATTAATGCGCAGGCTTTTGTATATGAAGCTGTGCTTATGATGTTTCAGACCAAAACACGCTACCTTTTAATAGAAAAAGAGGGGCAGTACATCGGGTCCATAAGCAGAAACAAATTGTTAAGCGAACTTGCACAATCACCTCTGGTATTTATCCAGTCGGTAAAACAGGCAATGTCTGTTGACGAGTTAAAGAGGAAGTGGGACACTGTGCCTCAGATAGTTTCGCAATTGATAGGTCGTGGCGTAAATTCAGAAATTGTCAACCAGGTTATTACAGCCATAGCTGATACCATTGCCGTTAAAGTGATCGATAATACGATTGCCGAAATCGGGCAACCTCCTGCAAAGTTTGTGTTTATGGTTTTGGGAAGCGAGGGCCGTAAAGAACAGACTTTAAAAACAGACCAGGATAATGCAATTATCTATGAAGATAAAGCTAACGAACAGCGTGAATTTGTACGCGAATACTTTCTTCGGTTCGCAACCATCGTTTCGGAACGTTTGAATCATATTGGTTTCAGCTTTTGCCCTGGCGAATTAATGGCTTCTAATCCTCGCTGGACGCACTCGTTATCCCATTGGAAGCGAAATTACACCAACTGGATGGAAGAACCCGATCCAGAAGCTGCGGTTAATTTCTCCACTTTTTTTGATTGTCGCTATATCTATGGTGAAGAATCAATAATGAACGAACTTCATGCATTTCTTGATGCCGAACTCGAGAAACCTTTAGGAACGCTTTTCTATATCCTGGCGAAGAACGCTTTGCAATACGAACCTCCTTTAACATTTTTCAAAAACATACGCACACAAACGGTAGGAAATCAGGAGGTATTTGATATAAAAACAGCAATGACTCCAATTGTTGATTTAGTAAGAGTCTATGCTTTAAAAGAGCGGATATTTAGAGCCAACACAGGCGAACGACTTAAAGCACTGAAAGAGAAGGGAGTGTTTTCAGAAACTTCCATTCATGAGCTTTCTCAGTCATACTATTTCTTAATGGGATTACGTTTAAAGAGTCAGGCCACTCAGATCATTCAGGACAAGCGATTGCCTGATAATTACATTGATCTTGGAACGATAACAAAAATCGAACAAGTAACATTAATTGAAATTTTCAAGACGATCGAAAATTTTCAGGCAAAAATAAAGCTGGAGTTCACCAATACGCTGTGGTGATTCTCTGTTTTGATTCTGATTAGTTATATTGAAAAACTTTTAATTATTTTTAGTTGTGAGATTATAGCCTAAATATGATACTATGAAGCCTTATTTCCTCTTAATAGCTGTATTAACTCTTTTTCTTGTAGATAAAGCTTCTGCCCAGGTATATGTTTATGCCAGGGAGGATAGGGCTGATATTGTTCAAAATTTCAATATTGAAGATGGCGGAACAAAAATACAGAAGCAAATAGCGGACAAAGAAGGGAAATGGTTTTGCCTGGTCGAAACCGATACCGCAGGTTACGGGGCTATATTTTGTGTTGCCGGAGTTGATGGTTCGGCCCCAAAATACTTTTTTAGTACAGGTAAAGCTAACCCTGCTGAAGCTATTGTAGAGGCTAGGGCCAAGGCGCAGGAATATTCTAAAGGCAAGACAAGTCTTAATGTATTTATAATGCGCACCTTTAATAATCAGAATAAGTATCCTCTCAAGCGCAGCGCCCCATAGATTATTCGTTTAACAATATTCTCTGTTTGGTGTTATTGATCAAAAATTAGATTATGAATCTCAAAGCAACAACACTTCAACTGCTTACTCTCACGTTCGCCCTAAGCCTTTATTCATGTACAGGCATGAAAGGTTCTATCAAAAAACAAGCTAAAGCATTGATAGCATCAACTAAAACTGATACAGAGGGCAGTGGAATCATAACTTTCACTCAAACAAGCAACAATGTTGAGATGGAACTGAATTTAAACTTTCCGTCTAAAGCCGGGCAAACGGTAGCTGTTCACATCCATGAGCATGGCGATTGCGGTAACGGAGGTAACGATGCACATGGCCACTGGAATCCAACGAAGGCTAACCACGGTAAATGGGGAGCGGCCGCGTTTCATTTAGGCGATATTGGTAAT
>DASVUU010000036.1:0-2193 GCA_036386935.1 Cytophagaceae bacterium
CTTGGATACTTCATAGTCATCTCCAGAAGCTGACTTAAGAATCTTCAACCGTCTTTCAGTATCGAACATCCTTATATTTTTAATGAACTGTTCATCGTCAGTTTCTATAAATGCTCGTTCACTTAGATCATATTTGAGCAATACCCTTACCAAGTGCATGGTAAATCGCCTAATGTATTCGGGTGTTTTTTGGTTGCAGGACTCAAAAATTTTAATGTCCAGAAATAGAAGAGGTTTGTGAACGGTGTTTTTATATTTCTCTAAAATATGTTCAAAGGCAATGACAGGCTCTTCTCTAAAAGAATTGACAGCAAAGTCTTTGTGATATTTGCATGAATTTATCTCATCATAATTTTTTTCGTTGATACAACCAAAGCAATCTGTTCTTTGGTCCATGAAGTCGTCATGGAATAAGACAAGGATTGAATCTTTACTCAATTGGATATCGACCTCACTGCCATCGGCATTGTACGCTTCTATTGCTTTTTGTATCGATTGTTCTGAATTTGACGGTATGGGGTTCCGGCCTGTCTGCATCCCTATACCTGCATGACCTATTACCCAAATATTACCATTATTTAGATTCTTTATCACTGATGGATCTACCTCTTTGCAGCTAGTGAGAAAGGAATAGATTAAGACTAGAGCTGTCGCGATGGAGACCTTCATAGTTGATACTTTAAAAAAAGTCTAAGAAGTGAATTGTATCCGTTCAGATTAGTGCGATCTTCGCTTTTTGAGTTGTAGTAGGATTCGAAATATTTACCTATGCTGATCGAATTACTGATGTAGAACCTGCGACTTATCTTAAATTGTATTCCGTATCCTAAGCTGATTTCATGGATATAATTATTCAAAGTTCCTTTCTGATTTTGACCGTTAAAAGATTTGAAAATATACATCTGGTAATCGGTATTAAAGTATACCTTCCATCTCTTCAAGTCACTGAGAAAAAAATATCTATAGCCTATCACACCACCATAAGGTGATTTATGAAAGAGGTAAGTATGAGAGATAGAGATTTTTGGCCCGAGGTAAAAAGAGTGCTTTTTTCTTTCATATTCTAAAGCTAAAACGCTACTGTATCCTGTGTATGTCAAGTCAACACTGGTGAAGAGTGAGAAGGATTTATTCCTCTCAACTTTAATTTCCCTCCGAGCATCTGCCTGCTCTTCCGTTTCTTGTGCAAATGAAAAAAGACATGTGCAGAAAAGTGTAAGTGTAAAAAGTAATCGCATTATTTTTTTTTCTATATAACGCCTAAAAATGGCTTTGGTTTTAAATATTGATATTAGGTACAAGTCGGTTGTCTTATATAAATTAAGGGCAATCTTTTATCTAGATAAATAATCTTAAATATTGAAAGAAAATTGCGCAAGGGATGGAAACGACACCCCGCAGACGACGAAGGAGGCGAGGAGTATAGTGGACAGCCCGGAACCGCTTTTCGCGGTTTGTGCCCAAGTTTGCTTTCTAGATAATCAGAATGCCGGCCTTTGATTATTTCGGGAAAGGAAGCGGCAATTGCAGATCGGACATACATTTGAAATGGCCTTTGGGACATTTAGAGTACCCTATTTTGGAGCAAGGTCGGCAGGGTAGAGTATTGTTCTCTACGATGATATTTTCAGTTTTGTATGCATACATCCCAAATAGGGGAGTAGTATTTCCCCAAAAAGAAACTATTGGCTTCTTGAGTGCTGCCGCAATGTGCATCATGCCAGTATCATTGACATATACGGTTTCAGACTGTTGAGCAAGGGAAGCCGATTGATGAAGATTGACTTTGCCGCAATAATTGAGAACTTTTTGAGGATCATTTAATGCCGCTGTGATGCGCTCGGCACCTTCTCTGTCTTCCTTGCCACCTAAAAGAATGATTGGTAATTTAATCTGCTTACAAAATTCTACCACTTTAATCTCCGGCAAGCGCTTTGTGAAATGCTGTGCGCCAATGGCAAATGCTGCGTAACCGTTGGTAAACGGGAATGGCAAAGTCTTTTTATCAATTACATCCTTTTCTGGTATAAAATAGTCAAGACCTAGGCCATCATTAATTACTCCGAGAGTTTTTGCAGTCGCTAGGTAACGATCTACAATATGTACTCGCGGCATCTTATCAACCTTAAGATTCACAAGTAGCCATTTTCGAAAATTTAGCTTATCAAAACTATAGGATCTAACGTTAAGTTT
>DASVUU010000037.1:0-1527 GCA_036386935.1 Cytophagaceae bacterium
AAAAAAACGACTCTACTTACCGCGGCGCAGCATTAATTGAATTATTGCACACAGCTACCTTGGTCCATGATGATGTAGTCGATGATGCGAACTATAGACGTGGTTTTTTTTCAATCAATGCTTTATGGAAAAATAAAATTGCAGTACTGGTAGGTGATTATCTGCTTTCTCGAGGGCTATTACTTTCTATTCAAAACGACGATTTTCAGCTATTGAAGATCGTTTCTAATGCAGTAAAAGAGATGAGTGAAGGGGAGCTTTTGCAGATTGAAAAGGCTCGAAATTTAGATATAACTGAAGCCGTTTATTTTGACATTATCAAACAGAAAACAGCTTCTTTGATTGCATCTTGCTGTGCCACTGGCGCTGCCTCCGTTTCTGCAGACCCAGAGGTTGTGAGAAAGGCTCATCAATTTGGTGAGGCTGTAGGCATGGCTTTTCAAGTCAAAGATGACCTTTTTGATTACAATACAAGCTCTGTGATTGGTAAACCGGTAGGAATTGATATAAAGGAAAAGAAGATGACACTGCCTTTGATACATGCCCTTAGCAACTCTTCGTGGGCTGAAAAAAGGCGTATTATCAATATTGTTAAGAATGAAAGTGATAAGCCTAAAAAAGTTACTGAAGTTATAGAGTTTGTAAAAGCAAAAGGTGGGATAGAATATGCTTCCAAGGCGATGATAAAGCTACAAGAAAATGCATTGGAGATCTTGGATACGTTCCCAGATTCAATTTACCGCCAATCGCTAGCCGGACTCGTAAAATATACGATTGAAAGGACAAAGTAGCCTAACTATTCAGTAGCTCCTGATAAGCATCATACAATTCTCTCGTCACCCTTTCCCCATCAAACTTCTTCACATATTCTACCCCGTCCTCTACCATCTTGCTTCTAAGGGAATCATTTGAACAAATCTCAACAATCGCTTGGGTAATTTCCTCAGCCTTGTGGGGATTCACTAGGAGAGAGGAGGGACCCCCAGCCTCTGGAAGACACGAAGTATTCGAGGTGATGACTGGAACTTGGCTCGAAAGTGCTTCTATGATTGGTATCCCGAAGCCCTCGGCAAATGATGGATAGATAAAAATTTGCGAAGCCTGGTAAATTGAAGGTAGATCTTCAAATGAAATCTTTTCCGTGAATATGATTAAGTGATCAATACCTTCTTGTTCAATATATCTTTTTACGGCTTTTTTATATTGCCTGCCTTCACCGACCACCACCAAGGGGAATCTGAACGGTTCAGGTAATTTCTCGATAGCCTTTACCAATGTCAAAAGGTTTTTCCTCTCAATTATAGAGCCTACATACAGAAAGTATTTTTCAGGTAATTTATATTTTCTAATTATAGCAGCTCTTTCCGTTATTGTTTTTATGACCTTAAAGGAGGCGTCACAAGCTTGGTAGTTTACCTTTATTTTATTTGGATCAATCCCATAGAATCTGATAATTTCACTCTTGGTATGCTCACTGATAGCAACCACCAGATCAGCATTCTTGCAGGCATACTTAAACTTAAAATC
>DASVUU010000038.1:0-2488 GCA_036386935.1 Cytophagaceae bacterium
GATTTTAAGGTCTTAAATTTCGATGCGCTTTCGAAGCTTTCCGAAAACTATTGGATGGGAAATGGAGCTGAGAATAATTGACACTAGGTCGTAAAGTGCTGATAGGCAATATGTAACCGTTAATATTGTGTAGGCGAAAGGTATTAAATAGAGCTGTGCAGATCAAGATACTTGGAATATCTGCATGCTAATCAGAAAAGGATGCCGCGTTATACCCCTAGCTGAAATATTTATACAGGATGTATATTTCCACAGCTGCAAAAATAGCGTTTATTTTTAGGCAACTCTTTTAACAAAGGTCCCAGCGCCAGGTTTCATATTAGTATTTATCTTAGCCAAAATAATCCCCAAAGATGTTTTTTAGTCTTCGAAGCATTTTAATGCTAATTGCAGGTATAGCTTGTGCAACTATCGGTATCAAAGGTTTTCTTGTACCAAACTCCTTTATCGATGGCGGTGTCACTGGTGTATCAATGCTTATCGCTCACCAAACAGCCCTTTCCTTGCCACTGGTCTTGATTTTGATAAACATACCATTTATTCTTTTTGGATTTAATATGTTTAGCAGGACCTTCGCCATCAAAAGTGGAATAACAATCGCTGCTTTGGCCTTAGTTCTAAGCTTTGTGGAGATGCCGGGCATTACTCAAGACAAATTGTTATGTGCCGTTTTCGGCGGAGTTTTCTTAGGCGCAGGGATAGGGTTTTCGTTCCGGGGAGGAGGGGTGTTAGATGGGACGGAGATACTCGCCGTAATATTGAGTAAAAAAACGGGGATAACGGTTGGAGATATTATATTAATGGTAAACATTACGATATTCCTAGTCGGTGCATTTTCATTAGGGATAGAGACAGCCATGTACTCGATGCTTACTTATTTCGCAGCTTCCAAGACAGTAGATTTCCTGATCCATGGAATCGAAGAGTTTATTGGTATAAACATTATCTCCTCAAAAAGTAGTGAAGTTAAAGATTGCCTGGTAAAAGAGAAGGGTTGGGGAGTAACGGTATATAAGGGGAAAAGGGGCCTAACGGAAATAGACCAGGAAATTCTTTTTTGTACTGTCACCAGAATGGAAATACCCAAATTGAAGGATGCCATAAATAAGATCGACCCTGCTGCCTTTGTAGTGATGTATAATATACATGATACCTCAGGAGGAATGATAAAAAGGAAGTATAAGAAAGTTTTTAGCTGATTTAATCAGTTATTGCGATCTTGGTTGGGTCATTATGGTAGGCATACATTAATTCTATTTGTGATCTTGTGATCCTTTCTTCGGATAGGGGTGGCAGTTCGTTTAATTCAAAAAAGTCAACCTCTGAGGTCTCCATTCCGCCTCCCAAAATACCGCCGACTTCTTCACATAAGATAAAAATTTTATAAGTATGATAGGGAGAAGGGGGATGTGGATGGCATTTTTTGTCTAACACTGCTACTAGCTTTTTTGGCTTTACTTCTAAACCTGATTCTTCCCTTGCTTCCTTGATCGCTATTTCGTTTGGTGTATATCCCACATCAGCCCAACCACCGGGGAGGGACCAATGCCCATCAATTTTTTCTTTCACCATCAAAATCTTTTGGTCTCTGAATACAACAGCTCGTACATCTACTTTAGGTGTTTGGTATCCCGTTTCATTTTTAAAAAGATCTTCTATGACTTCAAGCTTTGTATTGCTTAGGTCGGACATCATTTGCAAGCTTATTTCTTTTAGCTCTGCATATCTTTCGAGGTCGTAATCATTTAATGCATAGGTCAATCCTGCCTGAGCGATTGCCTGTAGTCTTTTTGCATATTCTAAGAATTTCGTTTCCATAGTCGTACTTTACTGGCCCAAAATAAGCCATATTAATTTACTCATGCCATAAATAATTCTTATTTTGCGCTAAAAAATACATGGCAAGGGTACTTACAGGAATACAAAGCACAGGGAGGCCACATTTAGGAAATATATTAGGGGCGATAAAGCCTGCAATAGAACTTTCAAGAACAGAAGGAAATGATGCCTTATTTTTCATTGCAGATTTACATTCCTTAACGACATTAAAAAATGCTGAAAGTCTCCGCAGCAATACTTATGCCGTCGCTGCTGCATGGTTGGCATTTGGATTTGATACTGATAGAAACATTTTTTACCGCCAATCCGATGTGCCTGAGGTTTGTCAGCTTGCATGGATACTTAGTACATTGACGCCCTATCCAATGTTAGCGAACGCACATTCGTTCAAGGATAAATCTAGCAAGTTGGCTGACGTAAATGCTGGACTGTTTACTTACCCAGTTTTGATGGCAGCTGATATTATATTGTATGATGCCAATATAGTACCGGTAGGCAAAGATCAGATCCAGCATATCGAAATGACCCGCGACATTGCTAGTGCCTTCAACCATAATTACGGCGAGACTTTTGTGTTGCCGGAGGCAAAAGTAGATCAGCAGTTGATGACTGTTCCGGGAATAGATGGGCAGAAAATGAGCAAGTCCTA
>DASVUU010000039.1:0-3971 GCA_036386935.1 Cytophagaceae bacterium
AAAGCGTATAAAAGCGGTATAAGCAGGTTTTGTTCTCCTAATACAATAGCTACTTTGTCCAAAGATGATCCTGGGTTATTGAACATATTGCTTTCTATGATACTGCCTACGATCTTGGCCTGTCCAATCATTTTTGGTGTACCTATAACATTGATATTCTTCGTCTTGGAAAAATCATCAACAATCCATTCAAAAGGATGAGATTTATAGTATTTCCACTTCTCTTTGAACCGGCGAATAAATAAACTGGCATCATGATAAGGATCGTCTAAAAATGTTCTGTCTACATCCCAGAATATCCTGGCTTGTCCCATAGCCAAAAGATGCTGGACAATTCGTTCTTCAGCAGTATTGAGTGCATTGAAACCAGCAAAAAGAAACTTTTTAGTACTAACAGAAGTAGAAAAATGGTTTAGGTTATTGACCGCTTCTCTATAAATCAACCCCTGATACCCAATTCCTTTATGTAGCAAATGATCATATAAAGTAGTATAATAATGAGGGAGTAATTTCCAAAAATCAATATATTTTTCGAGTAAGGGAGTGGCATTTTCAACTTCAATTCCCCATTTTTTAATGTCTTCAATATCTTTTAAGTACGATAAAACATGTGCGGGATCTAGCAGGTAGCGGTCTATTTCATTAAAATCCTGTAGTAATGTTTTGGCCCAATTGGCAAATAATTCAAAGGATTGCTGGTTGGATTTTTCAGTAATAGATAAATAAACTTCATAAAATTCAAACAATAATTCAATAGGATCAATAGTACGGATTCCGGCAATGTGTTGTATAAAGTCTTCAATAGTTACTATTTCAGGGGCAAGAATATTAGTGTTTACATTATTTTTTAATGCTTCAATAAGGAATACTTTAGCACGTTTATTAGGAAGAATTATTATCGTATCTAATAAGTCCCCTGCATTATCCCCTATTACAACTTTAGCAATTTTATCTAAAAAAGTAGTCTCCGTCATTGTATAAAAATAAAAAAACGCCCCGATAAATCGGGGCGTTCTTCATTATATTTTGAAATAAAAATTAACTACTCTTTTATTAATTTTACTTCTACTCTTCTGTTATTTGCTTTTCCTGCTTTAGTTTTATTGCTACTGATTGGTTTAGTTTCACCAAATCCTGTAGAAGAAAGTCTACTAGCTTCGATACCATTTTCAATCAAATAGTTTTTAACTGCCGCTGCTCTGTTTTCAGATAAAGCTTGGTTTAATACATTTGCACCATCACTATCTGTATGACCTTCGATACTGAATTTAGAACCTGGGAATTCTTTCAAGATAGAAGCAATTGATTGTAAAACTGGGAATGTTTCTTCTTTGAAAGTTGCTTTTCCACTGTTAAACAAGATCGTTTTAGCGTAAGCATTTAATTTTTTCACTTGCTCTTCAGTAATTTCAGGACAACCGTAGTTAGCTGCTGTACCTTTAACACTTGGACATCTGTCATCTTTATCTAATACACCATCTCCGTCAGTATCTGGCCATGGACATCCACCATTTTCTCTTGGACCTCTTACAGTTGGACATTTGTCAGATTTATCAGTAACACCGTCACCATCAGAATCTGGACAACCTTGTAATTCTTTAAGACCAGCAACGTCTGGACAAGCATCATCTTTATCAGCAATACCATCACCGTCTGTATCAGGACAACCTTGGAATGCAGCAATACCTTTTACGTCTGGACAAGCATCATCTTTATCGATAATACCATCACCGTCTGTGTCAGGACATCCATTAAATTCTTTAGGACCTGCAACCTCTGGACAAGCATCATCTCTATCATAGATACCATCACCGTCTGTGTCTTTACCACCAAATCTAAAGCTTAAACCAGCTGTATGTTGGAAAACCGAACGAACATTATCATCAAATGACTTTTTATAAGAAGACTGTAAAGCTAAACCAACATTTTTAGTAAACCATAATGTTAATCCGGCTCCTGCATTGAAAGTACCAGCATTATTATCACCAAACCAGGTATAACCACCACCAGCGTGTAACGATGGATCGATTACTTTAGATTTTAAAGCTTGCATGAAGCTATATTTGATAACACCATCTACAGCGTAATAATTCAAATCTCCAGGATTAGTAACTATCATTCCTCTTTTATCTCTGTTTGGGTTTGATGGATTAAAAGTAACTAGCTTGTCAATTTTATTAACAGATCCAGATACTCCAAAGACAAATCCGCTTGCAATATGCCTGCTTATGTTTAAATAAGAAACTGAAGGCAAGATATTCCAGTTTTGTTTAACATCAAAAGGCTGAGAAAAGTGTTGGTCAAAGAAACCGCCTTTGCCTCCTCCGGCACTGGTCCTTGTATCAACCGCATTAGCTCCAAAGGTGATGGCCCATGGGTTGTCACTGTCTTGTGCTTGGGAATTCAACCCAAAAAGCAACAAGGCAGCAGCAAAAATTTTGTTTAGATTTTTCATACTTGTTTATTTTTTGTTACATAAGTTATTGCGCAAAAGTAGCATGTTATTAATTAATTACAAAATGTAATGTTAAAAAAAACACTTAATTTTATCAAAAAATTAAAATTTTATAATAATTCATCGAAATTATATAACCTTAAGGGCTTTGCCTACAAGGGTAAAAGCTTCAATGGCTGTGTCTAAGTGTTGCTGTGAATGTGCTGCAGATAACTGTACCCTTATTCTTGCTTTATCCCTTGGTACTACTGGGAAAAAGAATCCTATAACATAAATACCTTTCTTTAATAATTCATCTGCCATGACCTGAGATAACTTAGCGTCATATAACATTACGGGTACTATTGCCGAATCCCCATCTATAATATCAAATCCTGCTTTTTTCATGCCTTGCTTGAAATAATTGGTATTCCACTCTAATTTATCTCTCAAGCTAGTATCTTTTTCTAATAATTCAAAAACTTTGATAGAGGCACCCACTATTGCCGGTGCAAGGGAGTTCGAAAACAAATAAGGCCTGGACCGCTGGCGCAGGATTTCTATTATTTCCTTTTTTGCTGTGGTATAACCTCCCATGGCCCCGCCTAAAGCTTTCCCTAATGTTCCTGTAATAATATCTACTCTTCCCATTACCCCTTTTGCTTCCAGCGTACCTTTGCCTGTTGCACCAATAAAACCGGCTGCATGGCACTCGTCTACCATGACTAAAGCATCATACTTGTCAGCAAGGTCACAAATTTTATCTAATGGTGCCACAACCCCGTCCATAGAGAAAACACCATCGGTAACAATAAGTTTGAAACGTGTCCCTGCTTCAGTTGCTTTAATTAGTTGCTGTTCTAAATCTTCCATATTGGAATTTTCATAACGGTAACGTGCCGCCTTACATAAACGGACACCATCAATAATAGAAGCATGATTTAAACTATCGGAAATAATACAATCCTGTTCGGTTAGTAATGGTTCAAAAACACCTCCGTTAGCATCAAATGCCGCAGCATATAAGATGGTGTCTTCTGTTCCGTAAAAATCAGCAATTTTCTGTTCCAGTGTTTTGTGTATGTCTTGTGTACCACATATAAAACGTACCGAAGACATTCCGAAACCATGTGTGTCAAGCGCATCCTTTGCAGCCTGAACTACTTCAGGGTGTGAGGACAGGCCTAAATAATTATTGGCGCAAAAATTAAGCACTGTAGCACCATTTACCGTAATCTCTGCTCCCTGAGGTGAAGTAATAATGCGTTCCTTTTTGAATATTCCGTTATCTTCAATGGTTTGTAACTCATTTTGAAGATGTTCTTTGATTTTTCCGTACATGATAGTATATGTGAAATGATTTATATTGATTGTTAAAAAACGCTACAAATTTACTACATTGATTGCTTCTCTAATATAAACCAATGTTTTTTTCTTAACGTTATATCCCATTTTTTCAATAGCCTCCTGATAATTCTCTAACTGTAGCTGATATTTGGCCTGATGCAATCCTGTTTTGTAATCTAAAAGATAAACT
>DASVUU010000040.1:0-4641 GCA_036386935.1 Cytophagaceae bacterium
TGGTATGTAACCAACTAGGGACAAATGCTTCAACCATTTTTGAAGAAAGTCGGAAGTCAGAAAATTCAAAATCTGATTATGCGGAGTTTAAAATATTTTTGCAGGACCCTGATCACGAAGCCTTCCCTTCCTATAAGTCCGTTATTAATTTAAGCGCGACCACACTAAACGGGTGCACTGATAAAGGGTATTGCATTGGTGTCAATTACAATTTGACGAAACAAGTAAAGGCAGAAGTTCTTATAGATTTCAATAAGGATGGAATTAAAGACCCAGTTGATCGGATATTGATCTATCCTTTAGACAAGGGATATTCCTGTATTCCGTGGGATGGGAAAAATGGTTTAGGAGCAAAAGTTCCGTTTGGTGCCTCTTTCAATATTACAACCAAGATATTGACGGGGCTTACAAATTTCCCAATTTTCGATCCAGAAAACAACCCACAAGGACTTATAGTAAAACTGGTTCGACCTCAAAAAGACCCGTCGTCAGGCGTCCTGAGTGATAATCTGACTCCAGATCCTTTGAAGGTTTATTGGGATGACACAAAAATACCTGGCGGAAGTAGTAATCTGCAAGGATGTTTGGCAGATGGAGCCAACAATTGTCATAGGTGGGTAAACAATTTCGGAAATGACAAGACCATAAATACCTGGTGGAATGTTTTCAATGAAGAAACTACAACACCTGTGACAAATGATCCGGTAGCAAGGGTAGATGCGGGCCTCCCTCAAAAAATATGTTACAATGGTATAGGAATGTCTGAAGGTGTAACAATTGGAACTCCGGCAGACCCCCTAGTAAACGGCACTTACAAATGGAGGGCAACCAAGGGAGCGCCGAATGGTTTTGTGGGCGATCCTACTGCAGCTCAGCCAAGTATTAAATTAGATAATACAACAGACGACAAAGTATATTTCGAGGTTACTTTGACTGTAAATGGATGTACCGCAAAGGATTCCACCTACATAGAGAAAAGATTGAATAAAGGACCTATCATTGTTGGTTTTCCAAGTGTCTGCCAGGGAAGTCAAGCTTTAACTTATAAAGCTCTTGACCCTTTAGCTAAAAATCATGTTTGGGCAATCACGGGTGGCGTAATTACTTCACCTCAAGGAAGAGATTCTATTGTTGTAAATTGGCTGACTCCTGGCGCTGGAAATATCAGGGTAAGCACCACATACGCAGATTGTCCACCAATGTCCACAGATTTTGCGGTAGATATCAAATCCAATAATCTAATATCGCCAATCCCAATTGGGGAAATTGTGGTATGCCAGAGTGCAACAGACGTTTATGTTTATGAAGCGCCATATTCTCCAAACTACAAATATTTCTGGAATATAGTATCGGCCGATTTTGTTGGAGATGCGCTCGATTATATAGGTAATGGAGTAAATAAACTTAAGGTTTATTTTAATCAGGATCCTTCACCAAACCCTTCTGCAGTAATTAAGTTGAGGATTACGAACACGGATAATGGCTGCTTTGATGCAACGGAGACCTTGCTGAATGTAAAGGTCAATCCTAGACCAAATATTGTTGAAAATACATTTCAGATATGTTCAGATGATACTACGAGGATTATCAATCCAATTGGAGGAAGACCTGAGTGGAGGTATCAGTGGGCCCCAACTTATGGACTTAATGATTATAAAGTGGAAAGGCCGAGGTTTAAGTTTTCTACTACCTATGGAGACACGATAAAGTACCAAGTCACTGCGACTAATCAGTTTAATTGTTCTTATACGGATACTGTGCAAGTAAATGTGTACCCAAGGCCAACAAAGATTGAATTGACAGGAAGAAATTTTATTTGCAAGGAAACTGAGACTGTTTATAATAATCCTCCTAAAGAGATAACATACACTTTAAAAACTAAGTATTCCGGAGAACCAGTCTGGAGAATATTGGATAAGAGTGCTGATCGACCTGGGATCAATACGAATATTGATCCCAATACAAATAGTGTGACCGTGAAGTGGGATACTGTGAGGGCTAGTAATCTTCTCTCATATGTTTTAAAGTCCGATAAGTTTCCTAACAATAATCAATGTGTAACGAGAGGCAACATAGAAATAACATATAAGAAGCTTATTGTTTTCAAACCGTACGGAGACACCGTGGTTTGTATTAATCCAGGAATCGGACATTACAACGCTTACAGTAATGGTGGCTCTGTCTATACCTGGGAAGCATTAAACGGAACTGTAACCAATACATCCAAACCAGACAGCGTCGATGTCCAATGGGATGTAACGAAATTTACTAACAACCCTCAGGGTCCCTATAAACTATGGGTTTTTCAAACAAATGCTGAGGACGATGAGTGTAAAGTGGAGAAAGAAGAGTACAAATTAAAAGTTCAATTGGTAGACCAAACTATAATTACAGCAAGTGCAGATACTTCAATTTGTATTGGGTCGCCGCTAACCGTAAGGGCTTTTCCAGCGGAGATGGGAAGATATATGACATGGACGCCTAAAAATGCGCCTGGGGCACCGTTAATTAAGGATACTTCAGTATATAGGTATACTCCAACACAGACAACCGTTCCAGGAACTCCTGCAGATTTTGAAGTTACTTTTGACAACGGCTGTAAAGCAACTGAAAATGTGCTGGTCAATATAAACCCGAACCCTGGTAACCCTATCCTTGCAAAATTAATAACCTTCTGCTCGGACAACCAGGAATCCGATACGATTGTCACTAAACCGGATCTGCCTTCACAAGGTCCCTATGATTATAAATGGGAGCCCCTGGGTGATTTTGAGTCAATCACGCCCTCAGATAGCTCTTCGATAATCGTAAACAAAGAGCAACCTTATACCCTTACTATTTACAATACATTCGGGTGTTTCACTTTTGACACCGTTGTTGTAAATGATGTTTGTCCTCCACGTATATTCGTGCCTAAAGCCATCACACCAGACGTGGCAAAAGATCCGGATAAGAATGACGTGTTGAAAATCTTTGGTGCTAACTTTATCAACTTCAAGATGAGGATATTTAACCGTTGGGGCGAAGTGATATACGAAACTACGGATAAAAATCAATCTTGGGATGGTACCTACAACGGAGAGCCTGTTCCGTTTGGAGTTTACCCTTATGTAATCACTTATGACAGTGAATATGAAAAGGACAATGAAAATCCTAGGATGTTAAACGGAAGCGTTACTGTCATCAGATAGCCACGGGCCTAAAAGATTTAGTCCTTATTAAATGAGTCAAATCAGATAATAAGGACTTTTTTATGCTTTTAATTACCAAACTATAGGCTCAAGGCCATTATTGATCAAATATTCATTTGTCTTACTGAAGTGCTTACTTCCGAAAAAGCCTTTATCCGCCGCGAAAGGCGAGGGGTGTGCAGCTTTTAATATTAAGTTCTGTTCGGGATTGATAATACTTCCTTTTTTTTGCGCGTAGGCTCCCCACAGAAGATAAACAACATGTTTTTTTTCATTAGAAAGTTTCTCAATTACAGCATCGGTAAATTCCTCCCATCCCTTTTTTTGATGAGACCCGGGGCTATTAGCTCTTACAGTCAAGGTAGCATTCAATAAAAAAACACCTTGCTCGGCCCATCGTTCCAAATTACCTGAATCAGGAATCGGCTGCCCTAAATCCTTGTTCACTTCTTTAAAGATATTTTTCAAGGAAGGAGGTTTAGGTATCCCCTCACTAACGGAAAAGCAGAGGCCGTTTGCCTGCTCTGGGCCATGGTAAGGATCTTGTCCAATCAGAACCACCTTCACTTTCTCAAAAGGACACTTATTAAAAGCATTAAAAATCTTCGGACCCGGCGGATATACAGTTTGTGAGCTGTAGTCTTCCTTTACAAATTGTATCAAAGTTTTAAAATATTCTTTTTCAAACTGATCTATTAATTTTTCCTTCCAACTTGATTCAATTTTTATATTCATGGGCTTATAGGATTAGGTACTATACTAAGATTTCAATTTAAACTGCTTGACTTCCCGAAACTATTGGGTAAATTTAACTGTTGTTCGTATAAATGAAAATGGTAACAGAGATAACTCATGGTGTTAAAGTAAGCGTAGCAACAGCCTACCAGCCTGAATATTCGACACCAGGTCAATCTCACTTTGTTTTTACCTATAAGATTCACATCGAAAATAACAGTCAATATACGATACAACTAATGCGAAGACATTGGTTTATTTACGATGCCAATGGGCTTACCCGTGAAGTGGAAGGCGAAGGCGTCGTAGGTCAACAGCCAGTGTTAGAGCCGGGTGAATCTCATGAATATGTCTCCGGATGCAACCTTAAAACCGAAATGGGGAAAATGAAAGGTACCTATCTCATGGAAAGGGCAGTAGACGGCAAACAATTTATAGTAAATATCCCACAGTTTGCTATGATTGTTCCTTATCGATTAAATTAGCCTTGGATTTTTTTCATTCCGCCCAAAGTTATATCAAGCATTTTTTAAAAGCAGGGGACGAACATTCGATACATTCACCTTTTGTATTCAGTTTTTATTCCAACGTTATCAGGCCGCAAAAAAACTATTATTGTTTTGATGCCATTGAACATTTGAGGGATCGCCTTTGTGATAATCACACTTTAATAAATGTAACAGATCTGGGAGCAAGAGGTGGAAACAATCAACAT
>DASVUU010000041.1:0-9415 GCA_036386935.1 Cytophagaceae bacterium
AACTAAATGCTGCACACCTTGATTCTTACCTAACAACCATTTTTTTGCTTCCATCACTATATAGATAAAGAAACACGCCACCGACTGGGGGGGCTTCTTCTAGCACTTGACCTAGAAGAGATACGATTGAAATTAATGTAGGGGATGAATCTAACGTTTTACCTTCTGAAAAGTTAGTGAGCAAACAGGTGGTGCTCCATTGAGCAGTGTCATCTTTTACATAATGTCCGAAAGTCTCCATACTACGCTTTTCTTCATCATTGATGCAAATGGTAGGTAGCCTTGGGTTTCCTGTTGCATTTAATTCAAATAGATCTGGTAGTTGGCTTACGTCCAAAGCGCTCAAGTTATTCATATTACACTTGATCTCCACAAGGTTTGGATTGTCCGAAAAAAGAAGCGATTTAAGTTGATTTTCCTGGCAGAGTAAACTTCGCAGTCCTTTGTTTCTACGAAGATCGAGAGATGTAATAAGGTTGCCTCCACACCAAAGATACTCTAGGTAGATATGTTTACTTATATCAAGGAAAGAAAGTTTATTGCTTCGGCACCGTAGGTCAGTCATGTCAATATTATTGCGTAGATCAAGCTGAGAGATTTCATTGCTATCACAGGAAAGCTCCAAGAGGTATAGGTTGTCACTTACATCGATCTCTTTAAGGAAGTTTGAGGATATGTTTATGACTCGTAACAATTTGTTCTGCCTAATATCTAATAAGGATAGATTGTTTTTTGAACATTCCAATATATCTAGGGCAGGGTTTTTATCGACGCTGAGTGTTTTTAGATTATTGCGGCTGCAATTCAATTCCTTCAGCGCAATATTTTGACTTACATCAATTGCTGACAAGTTGTTTGTACGGCAATTCAAGTCGATTAATTTAGAATTTTTGCTTACATCTATAGAAGCGAATTTATTGAAGGAACAATCTATATATTCTAATGCAAGGTTTTTACTAAAATCCAACGAGGAGATTTGATTGTCCGATACTTTTATTGACCTAACGGTATTACTGTGTGGCAACAACACAGCAGTGAGTTTGTTGAAATCGGCTGCGAGCTCAATTAAATTTGTATTTTTACTTAGATCTAAAGTGACTAATATATTTTCGGATGCGCTGACAGACTCTACATTGATATTATTGCTTAAATCCAACGACGAAATCTTGTTCCTGCTGCAATTTAGACTTTTTAGATTGCGATTTTTACTGACGTCAATAGACGTAAGGCTGCTATAGCTGCAGTCTAAATGGGTTAATTCTTGAAAATATCCTATACCGTTCAAATTATTAATAGAATGTACCCAAAGTTTTGCCACTTTTGAAGCTTCATCGATTTCAATTTCGCCATTGTTATTTAGATCGATCTTGGGCTGGTGATCTAGCAAGGCGTTTTTGAAACTAGGATCATTAAAGGTGATTGCTTGACCCGAAATATTAAAAGAAATCAAGGTGGCTATGCAAATGGAAAGGCCTGTCAATAATATTTTCATCGTATTTTGGAGTAGTGTAACTAATTGGTATAGGTCAGGAATTTCCCTCAATAAAGCTTAGGACAACTATATGATTATTGAAGGCATGTCACAATAAATATAATAGCATTAATCAATGCAATGGGCTGCCCGAGGATCGTGTTTTTTTTTTAAGTATTTTAGGATATGACTATCAAGCGTAGTAGAATGTCTTATTATCCTGGAGAAAAAGTTAAAAAGAATATTTTGTTCCTTTGCGTAGCACTCCTAAATCTTCATTCTATCTGACCAACTTACACAATGAATGGGACGCAAGTATTAGTATGACGAACGTCATGCCATTTTAAGTGCTACACATTTAAAATACCTTCCAACCATTTCTGGTTTTGACATAGTTAGGATTGGCAGTTCGATGTTCACGAATAGCACAGTTACATCCTATAAACCTTTTGTCGATACGGTATCCTCTTTTGCTAAACTTGTGGAGGAAGATAACATAGATGTTTTTGGGGATGATGACGGTCGATCATTAGATGCTGATTAGCAGGAAGACAATTACACCAATATTTGTAGATGTCATCGCTCCATCTATTGATGCAGTCGATGGATTAGCTGGACGCCCATACAAGTTAATGGTTACATTTTTAAAAATTTTGATACTTTTGATAGTATCATTTGATACTATCAAAAACTGCCAAAATGAAACCTCCCTACAGCGTTACTGCAGAGATTCTAAGACGGGTGGTTTCGATTTCAGAGAAGATAGGAGAGGTAAATTCCACTCATTTTAAATAAACCACCTACTGAATTAAGGAAGAAAAACAGAATTAAGACCATTCATTCGTCACTTGAAATAGCAGGAAATACGTTGACCATCGAACAAATGACCTCCATTATAGAAAATAAGAGGGTTGCGGGCCTTAAAAGCTATTATAGAAGTCAAAAATCCTACTAAGGTTTATGACAATCTTGGGAGATTAACGCCCTATAGCTTAAAGTCATTCTATGAAGGCCATGCGATATTGATGAATGATCTCATTGAATCTGCGGGTAAGCTAAGAAGTAAATCGGTTGGGATAATAAAAGGTTCTGAAGTCAAACATATGAGGCCACCAAGCAACATGCTTAAGCCATTGATGAATGAATTGTTTGACTATTTGAAAAATGAAGATGACTTGGTATTAATTAAAAGTTGCGTGTTCCATTATGAAATGGACTTTATTCATGCCTTTATTGCCTTTATGAGAAATTATATCACCACTTTAGTTTTGCTTATTATCTATATGGCCTTGAGTATAATAGCAATGAAACCCATTGACATATCCAAAAATATCTTGACTTGCTTGATAATGATATTCGTTTTAGGTGGTGCCCTTGGGATATCGTTTTTGGTGTGGATAGAAGGAGACTATAAATCGAAGTTGTATAAAGCTTTAGGCATTTCTTATCCCATCGTTATAGGAATTTTAGTGCTGGGTTATCTATTTACAATGGTGATGATCTAATGCGAATATTCCTAAGAGGTATATCTATATTACTCGGCTTGTCTTCAATAACTATAACCGTTGGGGTCAGTGTTATGCAGTTTGGCGAATCGTATAACTTTATCCACCCGTACGTTGATACGGAGTTTGCAGAAGGTTATACTCCCCAAAAGTTCGATCAAATAACAATTGGGATGGATAAAGAGGAAGTGAAAATGCATATTGGAAATCCCTTATATATTAGAACCGACACTGCCGATGGAGGTGTGATTACTTAAACCTTTTTCTATACAATCGATGGAAAACTTATAGATAAGGTAACTGGTAGACAGAGGGGTGACTTTGCCTGGTACATGTCCTTTGTAACCCTTAATAAAAGGGACACAGTTATTTCTATTACTAAAGATTGGAGTTATGATTAAATGTCTTAGCTTATCGATGAGCTGCCAATTTTTAATGTTACTGGCTTAAGGCATTAAAAATTTAACGTGCTGCAATTGTCTGTTGGAGATTTATTTTAAGTCGAATATTCTAAATAGATCTCCAACCATCCTTCCTGAAATTTAAAAAAAGAATTAAAACTTGCGAAACCGAATAGTTGCACATATATTTGCAACCAATTAGTTTCATGTTATTTCTAAGATCAAATGAGAAGAGATATTTTCCAGGCCATTGCAGACCCAACGAGGCGGGCCATCATTCTGTTGATTGCCCTACAAGCTATGACACCCAATGCCATTGCCGAACATTTTGACACAACCAGACAGGCCGTCTCTAAGCACCTGCGCGTACTTACAGAATGCGAGCTCATAAAACAGGTACATCAAGGAAGGGAAATCTACTACTCCCTTGAAATGGAAAAAATGAAAGAAATAGACAAGTGGCTCGAACAATTCAGAAAGATTTGGGAAAGCCGATTTGACCAATTAGACAATTTATTATCCACACTCAAAAAGCAGAAAAAATGAAAAACGTCCTATTATTTGATTTTACCGTTGACAAAGCAAGCAACACGGTTTTTGTCAACCGAGCATTCGATGCCGAACTATCTTTGGTTTGGGATGCATTCACCAAACAAGAAATTCTCGACCAATGGTGGGCGCCGAAACCTTGGAGGTCGGTAACAAAAGCTATGGACTTTAAGGAGGGTGGAAGAAGATTTTATGCGATGGTAAGCCCTGAAGGGCAAAGCCACTGGAGTATTCAAGACTATACCTTCGTTAAACCAATTAGCAACTTCAAATTTATAGATGCCTTTACGGACGAGGCAGGTAACATAAATAATGAGTTTCCCACTTCGGACTGGAACTTGAATTTCAGTGAGCAAAATGGAACCACCACAGTAAAAATGACCATCAAACATAAAACACTGGCGGACCTAGAGAAGATCATAGAAATGGGCTTCCAAGGAGGATTTACAATGACCTTAGACGCGCTAGAAATTTTGTTAACAAACCTAAAAAATGTAAAATGAGAGCATTGTCAATGCTAGCAAATCGCACATCTGCGTTGGCAAATCTTTATTATTCACCCTTAAAAACAGAAAAAAATGAAAAACGCCTTATTGTTTGACTTTATAGTCGACAAACCATCACAAACAGTGGTTGTCAACAGAGAATTTGATGCTGAACTTCCTTTGGTTTGGGATGCATTCACCAAGCAAGAACTTCTTGACCAATGGTGGGCACCAAAACCGTGGCGATCCGTTTCAAAGTCAATGGAATTTAAAGTAGGAGGACGGAGATTTTATGCTATGGTAGGACCCGAAGGACAGGAACATTGGAGCATTCAAAGTTATACTTCTATAACTCCAAAAACCAACTTCAAATTTCTAAATGCTTTTGCAGACAAAGATGAAAATCCGCAATTGCCGGGTTCTAACTGGGATTTAAATTTCAGTGAACAAAACGGAACAACGAAAGTAAGTATTACTATTAAAAATGATTCGCTAGAGCGTATGGAGCAAATGATCGAGATGGGTTTCCAAGGAGGATTTACAATGACATTGGATGCGCTCGAAATAATGTTAACACAGCTAAAAAACACCAAATGAACATTTTGCCAATATTAGCCCAGAGCACAATCGCTCTGGGAACACTGTCCCTCTTATGTTTGCTTACATTGCACTTTGTTAGTTCTGAATTCAAGCCTAATTTCCGTATGATCAGCGAGTATGCTTTGGGAAAGCATAAATGTTTACTAACGGTATTTTTCATTTGTTGGGGTATATGTTCGATATTGGCTGCCCTGATGCTCTGGAATACCGTTACCACAGGCTGGGCTAAGTTTGGAGTATTACTGCTATTCATCACAGGAATTGGGGCGATTATGGGCGGACTATTCGACGTACAACATAAGCTGCACGGGCTATCCTTTGGAATAGGCGTTCCTTTTTTACCGATAGGAGTGTTGCTGATTACTTACCATCTGCTTACTAAGCCTGAGTGGCAAGATCATTGTACTGCATTGCTCGTGTCAACACACTCCATCTGGATAAGTCTGATACTAATGGGTGGAACTATGTTTTTACTCTTTTCAACCCTTAAAGCTACCGGTATCGAATTTGGCCCCGGTGCACCACCCCTACAAATTCTTCCAAAAGGCGTCATTGGCATCAACGGTTGGGCGAATAGATTATTAGTGTTATGTTATATTAGTTATCCAATATTAACAGCCGTAATTATATTGTCGATTTTTAAATAAAGCGATAAACTTATGTCATTTCAAGCATACATAGAAAATATTAAGGCAAAAACAGGCAAAACCCCTGACGACTTCAAAAAGTTGGGGGAGAAAAAAGGTTTTATCAAAAGCGGAAACCTGGTAGAAGGTATAAAGGCTACCCAAATTACTAATTGGTTGAAAGAAGAGTTTGAGCTTGGGCACGGACATGCCATGGCCATATATGCAACGTTTAAAGGTAAGGTGGAATAAAACTTTCTCATTATTGTAGTAAGAAAGGATAACTGAAGTAAATGGATAGATTTAAAGCGCAGATTGAGATAATTGGCATTAACCCTTTTGTATCAGTACCAGAACCCATATTGCAAAACATTTTTAATCAAGCCGGCACTAACAAAGGGCCTATTCCCATCCGAGGACTTATTAATGACAAGCCTTATCAGCAGAATCTGATGAAGTATCTCGGGCATTGGCGGTTGTACATCAATACATCAATGCTGAAAGCATCACCCAGAAGGGTTGGCGAAACTATTGAAGTGACTATCTTATTTGACGAGGAGGATAGAACCATTCACCCACACCCAAAGCTTCTAAAAGCACTCAATGAAAATCCTGAAGCAAAGGCGGTCTTTGAAAAGCTAACGCCATCAAGGCAAAAGGAAATTGTGAGATATATTCGTCAATTAAAAACGGAGGAGAGCGTTGAAAAGAACGTTATTAAAGCCATTGATTTCCTATTAGGCAAAGGTAGATTTGTGGGGCGAGACCACCCAAAATAGGACATAGAGGCACAATTTTTAGGTCTCACTGTTTGGATCTAGCGCTCTTTGTTTTTGGATACCTTAGCAATTATAAAAACCTCCGCTTACCACCCAATACTTCCGATAGAACCGTGAATCCCATAATAATCTACCGGCCGCAGATGAGGGTAATAAGATTATAGTTTAGTTTGTCTTGCGCAATGATTTAATGCCAAGCAGACAAATGGCGATTGGTCGCTATTAAGTTTCAGCCGAAATAGATTTCAATGAATACTAAACGAGATTGCTCACTAACTTAATCAGCCAGCGATTATTTATTTCTCTCTGCATGTCCCAATTGGCCAATAAAAGGTCAATGAATATGAAAAAACAATAATTCTTATAGATATTGCATTCTATTGGAACCCAACATAAGTAAACCATCGAACGACCTATGAGAAAAGTAATTGCAGCAATTAATATGACGCTTGACGGGTATTGTGACCATACGGCCGTAGATCAGGATGAAGAAATTCATGATCATTACAGCGAGCTACTAGAAAAGGCGGGCGTAATTTTATATGGACGCATCACCTATCAACTGATGGAATATTGGCGAACGGTTTTGGCAAATCCCACTGGTGTAAAATCGATGGATGACTTCGCAGTAGCTATAGACAATGTTCCCGAAATAGTATTTTCACATACATTGAAAGATGTGGACTGGAAAACTGCGAAACTTGCAAAAAGAGATATTCAAGAAGAGGTTTTGGAACTTAAACAGCAAGAAGGTAAAGATATTTTTGTGGGCAGCCCGAGCTTAATTGTACAATTGACAAACCTTCACTTAGTTGATGAATATCAGATGTGTGTTCATCCAGTGATTGTAGGAAAAGGTTTGCCATTATTTAAAAACGTCAAAGACCGTTTAACTCTTAAACTTATTAATAAGAAGACTTTTGCTAGCGGTCCTATAATTCTTTACTATGAGCGCTAATCGTTCAAAATGCAAACTTGTACCCACAGGTTGTGTGTGCGATTTCATATTCAAGCTTGTAAGCGGTTGATGGAACGAATCCTATTTAAAGTAATAAAAGTGAGTGTTCATGCAATTCCAGATTTAGAAAATTATTGTTATATTATTTATATTTTTAACCGTTAATATTATTATAGAATACACGGAATGCATCAAACTGAAAGTCGAAAGGATTGTATATGTTTTTCATGCAAAGCAATCGTGCCAGATATTGAAGGTGGGGTTCATAAATATATGGATTCATCACCAGGTTGTTGGTACTTATTTGGGAAATTATTAGAAAAAGAGTTCAGTGATAGCAGTTATCGGGTAAACAGTCGATTGACCACTGATTCTTATGCAATCCAACATTATGGGAAGGCTTCTGTTCCTCAAGCAGTGAAGTCAGTGAATCATCATTTAATCAGCCTATGCTTTTATTTTGATTTTAAAATGACTGCCAAACAAAGTGACGTGGCATTTAAAAGTTTAGCGCACCTTAAAAGTCGATTTAATTGGATGCAGCCACCGAAAAATATAGGAAATATGACACTAGTTGATGTCTTGAAAGCAAAGACTTCTGAAGAACATCTAATATTAGTTGAACAATGGGCCTATGAATCTTGGATGGCCTGGGAACAGCACCACCTTGCCATTAGAAATTTTATTAAAAGCCACTATCAATTTTAGTCCTGATGGAAATTTTTAACGTTGGAAACAAATCAATTAACGTTTATCTTCTTGTCAGCCGTACCCATAGATTATTGATCGACTCTGGTTTTCCTAATTCGTTAAGCGGTTTAGGAAGAGAAATGAGAAAAACTGGCTTTAGAGTAAGCGATATTGACTTTTTGATAGTAACTCACTTTCATATTGACCATGCAGGCGCTATTCAAGAAATAAAAGATCAAGGGGTTAAATATATTTTACTTGATGTTCAGAAAAAGTATATTGAGCCAATGGAGAAAATGGCCGTTGGGAAGTGGCAATATACGCCATTAAAGTTGGACGATAACGTTTTCCTCGAAGCGGGTGATTCAAGAGAGTTTCTTAAAAGTATAGGGTTGAAGGGGGTTATAGTTTCGACGCCCGGTCACTCGAAAGACAGTATTAGCATGGTGTTAGACTCTGGAGAAGCTTTTACAGGTGACCTGTATGCTCAAGACCTTTTGGGAGAAATAGATCTTGAACAATTGCAATCGTGGAAAACCTTGAAGCGGCTAGGTGTAAATAATGTTTTTCCAGGTCACGGGAAGACATATAGGATTTAATAAAACGCGTCGAATTTAATTGGAAGAATATGGAATTTGGCATACAAAAATTAGGACCAACCGATCTTTACAAATTTATAGACTTAATTAGAGTATTTGAAGAAGCTTTTGAAATGACAAACTTTACTCTCCCTGATGAAAAACATTTAATTCAGCTATTGGCAAAGGAGGATTTTATAGTTTTGGTTGCAATGGCAGACAATCGAGTGATAGGTGGTTTAACAGCCTATACCTTACAACAGTACTATTCTATTCTACCATTAGTTTTCATCTACGACATTGCCGTTAAATCTCAGTTTCAGAGAAAAGGTGCAGGCAAACTTCTAATTTCAACTTTGAAGGCTTATTGTGGAGCAAACGGCTATGAAGAAATGTTTGTATTGGCTGATGAAGTTGATGAGCATGCAATTGAATTTTATCGCTCAACGAACGCGACAGAGGGTCGTGTGGTAAACTTCAATTATACACTAAGCGGCAAGGCCAAAGACTTTATTAGCTAGGGGGGTTTGGTAGAAGCTTTAGTCCTCCGACCTCTGAAGCTCAGCAAGTTCTAATTTTCAGTCGCTCTTAAACGGTTAATTGAAATAATAACTATGACATTAATAACTGTAATAGCTTTTATTATCTGGGACGCAGACCCAAATATTTTTATAATTCCTGTCGTCAACCATCCACTAAGGTGGTACGGCTTTTTGTTCGCCTTGGTATTTCTCATTGGCCAACAGATCATGTATTTTATTTATAGAAAAGAG
>DASVUU010000042.1:0-2981 GCA_036386935.1 Cytophagaceae bacterium
AAGGTAAAGAGACTGGTAAGAAAGTAACACTTCCTGAAGGAATCTTCCAAATTGAGCCAAATGATCATGCGATATATTTAGATGTAAAGCAGTATTTGGCTAACAAGAGACAAGGTACTCACAAGGCAAAGCAGAGGAATGAAGTTTCTGGAACTACAAAAAAGTTAAAGAAGCAAAAAGGTACTGGTGGAGCGAGAGCGGGAAGCATGAAATCTCCTGTGTTTATCGGTGGTGGTAGAATCTTCGGTCCAGTTCCTAGAGACTATTCCTTCAAACTGAATAAAAAGGTGAAGGCACTTGCTAGAATATCTGCTTTGACTTACAAGGCGAAAGAAAATAGCATCTCAATACTAGAAACTTTTTCATTGGATGAACCTAAGACTAAGGAATACATTTCAATTTTGGGAAACCTTGCTTTAGGCAATAAAAAAACACTTCTTATTCTTCCTGAGAAAAATGACAATATCATTCTTTCTGGAAGAAATTTACAGAGGGCTAAAATTACTACGGTAGATCAGTTAAATACTTACGATGTAGTCAATGCTGATAATATTCTTCTTTTTGAAGGAAGTGTTCAGAAATTGGAATCCTTACTTGCATAGTTATAAAAATCATTGACATGAGCATATTAATTAAACCTTTAGTAACAGAAAAAATCACCGCTCTTAACGAAAAGGGCACATATGGTTTTATTGTTGATAAAGATGCTAATAAAGTGCAGATCAAATCTGCGATTGAAAAACTTTATGGCGTAAACGTTGAAGGTGTGAGAACATTGATCAGCACTGGTAAAAAGAAATCCAGAAATACAAAAGCTAGAGTTCTTATTGGAAAAACTAAGTCTTACAAAAAGGCGATAGTTACGGTAGCTCAAGGTGAAGTAATAGACTTTTATAGCGGTATATAATAATATTTGAGATGGCAGTTAAAAAATTAAGACCAATCACTCCAGGGCAGAGGTTTAGAACAGCTCCTACCTTTGATGAGATAACTACAAATGTTCCTGAGAAATCGCTCCTGACAGATATTAAAAAATCTGGTGGAAGGAACAATCAAGGTAGAACAACCATGCGATATATCGGTGGTGGTCACAAAAGACAATATAGAATTATAGACTTCAAAAGAGATAAAGTCAACGTACCAGCTACGGTTGCTACTGTTGAATACGATCCAAATCGTACAGCTCGTATCGCTTTATTGCATTATGCTGATGGAGAGAAGAAATATATCATTGCTCCAGAAGGATTGAAAGTAGGTACTGTCGTGGTTTCTGGAAAGAATGTTGCTCCTGAAATTGGCAATGCTCTTCCTCTTTCTGACATACCACTTGGAACTGTGGTCCATAATATTGAATTGAAGGTTGGGAAGGGAGCTGCAATGTGCAGAAGTGCTGGAACCTATGGACAGCTTGTTGCGAGAGATGGAAAATTTGGTACAATCAAATTGCCTTCTGGTGAAATGAGGTTAGTGTTGACAACTTGCTATGCAACTATAGGTGCCGTTTCTAATGGTGACCATATGAACTTGAGCCTAGGAAAAGCCGGTCGTAGTAGATGGCTTGGAATTAGACCACGGGTACGAGGAGTTGCAATGAACCCTGTCGATCACCCTATGGGAGGTGGTGAAGGTAAATCATCAGGAGGTCAACCACGTTCTAGAAAAGGATTATTCTCTAAAGGTAAAAAGACCAGAAGTAAGAATAAGTATTCTAACGATCTTATCATTAACAAAAAGAAATAAAGATATAAATAATGGGGCGTTCATTAAAAAAAGGACCTTACATAGATTTCAGACTTGAGAATAAAGTCAATGTAATGAATGATGCAGGGAAGAAGTCAGTAATAAAGACTTGGTCGAGAAGATCAATGATTTCTCCTGATTTCGTAGGTCACACATTTGGAGTTCACAATGGCAATAAATTTATTCCAGTTTATGTAACTGAGAATATGGTTGGCCACAAATTAGGAGAGTTCGCACCGACTAGAAATTTTAGAGGTCACGTTGCAAAAAAAGATAAAGCCAAGAGATAATTATGGAAGCGGCAATTAAACAAAGAAGGTCTGTAATAAAAAGACAGAAAAAGGAAGCTGATAAGTTAGCAAAAAAAACAGGACCTGTAACTGCTAAATTAGTAAATGTTCCTACTTCAAATAGAAAAATGAGATTAGTTGCTGACCTTATCCGTGGTCAGAAAGTGAATCAGGTGTTAGGTATTCTTAAATTTCAACAGAAACAAGGAGCACCACGTTTAGAGAAATTGGTTCTTTCCGCGATATCTGACTGGCAAGCTAAGAATGCAGACATCAGATTGGAAGAGGCTGACCTTTTTATAAAAGAAATTTTTGTTGATGGCGGTAGAATGCTTAAGAGATTAAGACCTGCACCACAAGGTAGAGCTCACAGAGTTAGAAAGAGATCCAACCATGTTACATTGACATTGGCCAGCTCAGTAGCATTAGGAACAAGCGTACAGGCTACGCAAGTTATCGCAGAACCCGTTGCCGAATCTACTCCAAAAGTAGCTCCTAAAACCACTGCGAAGAAAGCAACAGCAGAACCTAAGAAATCAACTAAGAAAACAGATAATAAATAAATACAATGGGACAAAAAGTAAATCCTGTTAGCTTCAGGCTGGGTATAATTAAGGGTTGGGATTCTAACTGGTATGGGGGAAAGACTTTCTCTGACAAATTAGTAGAAGATGAGAAGATTAGAAATTATATCCATGCACGTATTCCTAAAGGGGGTATTTCCAAAATTGTTATTGAGCGTACTTTGAAAAGGGTAACTCTTACAATTAACACTGCACGCCCAGGTGTAGTGATCGGAAAAGGTGGAGCAGAAGTTGATAAAATCAAAGAAGAATTAAAGAAGATAACAAGCAAGGATGTACAAATTAACATCTTTGAAATAAAGCGCCCTGAATTGGATGCTAAACTTGTCGGCGAGGCAATAGCTCAGCAACTTCAAGCACGTATTTC
>DASVUU010000043.1:0-3789 GCA_036386935.1 Cytophagaceae bacterium
GCACATTTTTTATAAAAGACGGGTATGCGATTGAAAAAGCTCTTCAGGCCGGGTACAATCTTATTATCATCTCCGGTGGTTTTGAGGAGAGTGTGCATAAGCGACTAACCTTCTTAGGAATCAAAGATATTTTCTTAGGAATTAAAGATAAGATTGATGTCTTCAACAAACTGCTGATAGATAAGGGCATCAATTCTTCCGACATATTGTACATGGGGGATGATATCCCTGATATGAAAGTTTTGAAGCTCGTGGGTCTGCCTACCTGTCCAAATGATGCAGTAGGTGATGTTAAAGAAGTATGCGCATACATTTCCTCATATAACGGGGGCAGAGGTGCAGTGAGAGACGTAATTGAAAAAACCATGAAAGCCCAGGGCAAATGGCTTAAAGATATTTGGTAGAATGAAAAGATGGTTTCGGTTGGAATGGATTCTCTCCTTTTTTTACCCTTCTCTACTTTGGTTTAAGAAAGAGAAGGAAAAAACCATATACCTTACGTTTGATGACGGCCCCGTGCCGGACGTGACGCCCTTTGTTTTAGATGAGCTTAATAGGCATAAAGTAAAGGCTACTTTTTTCTGTGTAGGCGATAATGTTAGAAAGTTTCCTCTCTTATTTGACAGAATCCTAGAAGAAGGACATACCATTGGAAATCACACCTTCAACCATTTGAATGGCTGGCATACAAATAGTTCAGAATATTTTGACAACATTAATAAGGCCGAAGAAATCTTTAAATCCTCTACGACCCACGACAAAAAGGAGGACTATCTGCGACTATTTAGACCTCCTTACGGTAAGATTTCGAGAAGTCAAATTACCAGGCTGAAGTCAAAATATACTATTGCGATGTGGGACGTACTAACAAAAGACTATGACCCCAAATTTCCACCCGATAAGTGTTTACATCGATCTATAAAGCTGACTCATCCAGGCTCCATTGTCATATTCCATGATAGCATAAAGGCAGAGAAAAATTTACGAGCTGTCCTGCCATCCTATCTTAGCCATTTCTGCGCCCTAGGCTATTCATTTAGGAAGTTATGACTATAGTTATTTTTTTATTGTCTCTCTACTATTGCTTCCTGTTCTTATATCTCATTTCCTTAATTGTAGTTTTTTATAAGAAGGAAGAGAAAATTATTGTTAACTCATCTACCCCTTTTGTATCAATACTAATTGCTGCTCGCAATGAAGCAAGCAATATTGGAAGTTGTCTAACGGCTATTTCCGAACTAGACTATCCATCCGAAAGTTTTGAAGTGCTGATTGGCAATGACAGCTCTGAAGACGAGACAAGAAGTATTGTAGAGAGATTTATCCTAGGAAAATCACAGTACAAACTTATTGAGGTCACGGGCAATCTAGGTTTGGCAAGGGGTAAAGCAAATGTCCTTGCCCACCTAGCTAACGAAGCTAAGGGTGAGTTTCTTTTTATAACGGACGCTGATGTGGAAGTATCAACCACTTGGATAAAAGGGCTCCTTGCATATTGGGAAGAAGGCGTGGGGATTGTATCAGGTACGACCTTAATGAAAGAAGAAACTTTATGGGCAAAATTGCAAAACATAGAGTGGGCTCAGGCCTTTGGGATGATTTATATTGCCTCCAAACAAAATATCCCCGTCACCGCTGTAGGCAATAACATGATGATTTCTAAAAAGGCCTATCAAGCTACCGGTGGTTATGAAAATATTGAGTTCAGTCTCACAGAAGATTGGAAATTATTTAATGAAACGTTAGCGCTCAAATTTAAATCTAAAAATCTTCTAGATGCTCCATCTATCGCGTATACTAAGCCAATCTCAGGTATAAAGAAATTGTTAGAACAAAGGAAAAGATGGATGCATGGAGCCATAAGACTACCATTGAAACTGGTTTTAATACTATCAGTTCAGGCAATTTTTTTGCCTATTGTAATCTCAACTATTCTCCTATTTCCAGCAGTCGGCATAGCGATGTGGGCAATGAAATTAGGTCTTAATTATTATTTTATAAACATAGTAATGAAGCGGCTAAAGCAATTTCAGCAAACAAGTTCATACCTTATTCAATTTGAATTGTATACTGCTATCGTTTCTATATTGTCCTTACTTTATTATTTAGTGCCTGGAAAGACAGAATGGAAGGGTCGGAGGTATTAATCAAAAGTAAATCGTGCCATTAAATAATCAACCTCCCATTAATAGGATTCCCCATGCCGTCATACATTGATAGCCATTCACACATTTATTCTGAAGAATTTGACTCAGACCGGGCTGCGGTAATTAAAAAATGCCTGGCTACAGGTGTTTCAAAAATATATATGCCTAATGTAGATAGACTTTCCATTCCGAGAATGTTGGAAGTTGAGGCATCGTATCCAGGGGTGTGCATCCCAATGATAGGGCTGCACCCTTGCTATGTGAAAGAGAATTTTGAGGGAGAATTGCAGGAGGTGGAAACTTGGTTAGCAAAAAGGGAATTTGCAGCTGTAGGTGAGGTGGGGTTAGATTTCTATTGGGATATGACATTTAGAAAACAACAGGAGGCAGCCTTGATGGTTCAGGCTGACCTTGCCGTAAGATATGATCTCCCTTTAGTCATTCATTGCCGGAATTCTATTCGAGAAACAATAGAGCTACTAAAATCTAATTGGAATGGGAGAGTAAGAGGTATATTCCATTGCTTCTCAGGAAATCTGGAGGAAGCGAAGGAAATAATATCAATGGGATTTTATTTGGGCATTGGTGGGGTAGCCACTTTTAAAAATGGCGGCTTAGATAGGGTGCTGCCTGACCTTGAATTGTCACATCTAGTTTTAGAAACAGACAGTCCATACCTGGCCCCAGTCCCGTATCGTGGCAAAAGGAACGAATCATCGTACATACCTTTAATTGCAGAAAAAATAGCTGCGTTAATGAATTCTTCGGTAGAAGAAGTTGCTTTGGCTACCACAAAAAATGTGAATGCTATTTTTAAAATGTAATCTTTATGTTTGACCGTAACCCCTTAAGAATTTGTACTAATACTACTTGTGACAGTCTCGCCTCTATATTGTTGATCTATACTGGAGGCACGCTAGGAATGGCCTATAACAAGCAAGGGAAGATATTGCAACCGTTCGATTTTCATGAGCTTTTAGAGAAAGTTCCTGAGCTAAGCGGCTTTGATTTGGAGCTTCATATTATTTCGTTAGAGCAGCCAATTGATTCTTCAAATATGCAGCCTTCTCATTGGTTAAGCCTTGCTCAGCTTATAGGAGAAAGATACAATGATTATGATGGCTTTGTAATCCTTCATGGAACAGATACCATGGCGTATACTGCATCTGCGTTGAGCTATTTATTGGAAGGATTGAATAAGCCAGTTATTCTCACCGGGGCGCAGCTGCCGATAGGTGTGGCCAGAACCGATGCACGTGAAAACATAATAACATCTATTGAGATCGCTTCAGCAAAAAGAGGAGGTCGGCCCATACTATCCGAAGTAGCAATTTATTTTGACAATTTTCTCCTGAGAGGGAATAGGTCTAAAAAAGTGCAAAGTAGCCATTTTAACGCCTTTGTATCGGAGAATTACCCTCCTCTTGGTGAAGCAGGGGCCGAGATGGAATACAACAGCACCTATCTGGCAAAGTATGAGGCAAAAACGTTAAAGGTGCACCAAAGCCTGTGTGATGACGTCGCAGTGATTCAATTATTTCCTGGCCTCAGTCCTAAGGTGATAGAGTCAATCTTAGAAATTCAGCAGGTAAAAGCCATCATCGTAGAAACCTACGGATCAGGCAATGCGCCGGATAATCCA
>DASVUU010000044.1:0-7692 GCA_036386935.1 Cytophagaceae bacterium
GATAGAATACCTACAAAATTGTACGAATATCTGGCCAATCACATACCGATAATCATTAATAATAATCCATTATGGCACTCGATCTGCCAGAAATATAATGCCTCTGTAAATATAGATTTTGGAAAATTTAATGTTGAAGAGTTATTGATGGCACTTTTCAAGGTTAACTTTTATTCTGAAACTCCTGGCGAGGAAATATTATGGGATTCGCAAGAGCATCTTTTAATTGCACTTTTAAATAAATATAAGGACTAGATTATTAGAATGTTAAACTAAGCCTAAATTATTTTTTAGATTAGCCTAAATAATATATATTTGTGAAAACATCAATATTTTGCTGAGTCATACCGAAGAAAACTATATTAAAGCAATATACCATCTATCCATAAAGGGAAAGGATGTCACTACCAATTCTATATCTGACTCCCTCAAGACAAAGCCATCTTCAGTGACAGATATGTTGAAAAAGCTCTCCGACAAAAAAGTAATAAACTACATCAAATATCAAGGTGTTTCCCTTACTAATAAGGGTAATAATATTGCTTTAGGAATCGTACGAAAACATAGGTTGTGGGAGGTTTTCTTAGTAGAAAAGTTGAAGTTTAATTGGGATGAGGTCCATGAGATTGCAGAGCAATTAGAACACATTGAGTCGGGCTTGTTGATAAAAAGGCTTGACGAATTCCTTGGTCATCCATCTTATGATCCACATGGGGACCCAATACCAAATGAGCAGGGTGAAATCAATCATAAAGAAAAAGTGTCGTTGAACGATCTTGAGGTAAATAGTCAAGGCATTGTAATTGGTTTAAAAGAAACCTCTCCCCTCTTTCTCCAATACCTTGACAAGACTGGAATCTATATCGGAGTTAAAATCAAGATTATTGAAAAAATCCCATTTGATGAGTCTTTGGAAATCTTGCTTGATTCAAAGAAAACCTTAATAATTTCAAAGGAGGTCTCTAAAAACATTTTACTAACGCACTGATTTATGATTCAAATGACCTATCAAAGAATCATAGGAATTATCATTATTCTAATATCTTGCAACGCGCTCAACAGTTGCCAAAACAATGATCAGCAAGCTGAAAATGGCAAGCTCAATATCACGGCAACCACAGGAATAATAAAAGATGCAATTGAAAATATTGCCAAAGACAGAGTAAATCTTGTAGCCCTCATGGGGCCCGGTGTCGACCCACATCTTTATAAAACATCTTACAGGGACATCGAAAAATTGAGCGATGCTGACATCATTTTTTACAATGGATTACACCTTGAAGGGAAGATGCAAGACGTCCTACAAAGATTAAGCAGGAACAAAAAAGTATATGCGATATCAGACGGAATACCAAAAAAAATGCTTCGAAATATCCCTGGTGGCACCACTGCCCACGATCCGCATATATGGTTCAACGTGATCCTTTGGCAGCATGCAGTAAGGCATATTGGCAAAAAACTAATAGAGGCTGACCCCATCAACAAGGATTTCTACGAAGAAAATCAAGCCATTTACCTGAAAAAACTAAGCAAACTTGACAGTTTTACTAGGGCACAGATAGAGACAATTCCACCAGCAAAGAGGGTATTAATCACCGCTCACGATGCCTTTGGATACTTTGGGGATGAATATGATATCGAGGTGAAAGGCTTACAAGGTATTTCTACGATGTCAGATTTTGGATTAAATGACATTTCTTCGCTCGTAAATTTGATAAGTAAGAGAGGAATAAAAGCAATATTTGTCGAGACCTCTGTTGCCAGGAAGTCAATTGATGCTGTTATAGAAGGCTGTGAACAGCGGGGAAGTAAAATAAAAATTGGCGGTTCTCTGTATTCTGACGCTTTGGGCGACAGAGGTTCACCCGAAGGAACCTACATAGGAATGGTCTTATATAATGTTACTACAATTGTAAATTCTTTAAAATAGATTCGATGGTCATACATGTTGAAAAACCTGTGCTGGAAGTTCATGATCTTACAGTTAGTTATAACAAAAAGCCGGTCTTGTGGGGAATTGATCTAACCCTACCGGCAGGGTCTCTTGTAGGCATTGTAGGTCCGAATGGCGCCGGAAAGTCAACTTTTATCAAGAGTATTATGGGCCTCATCCCTTCAGGCAGCGGCTATATCAAGGTATTTGGGAAGGATTTGGAGGAGGTGCGTGGAAGGGTAAGCTATGTGCCACAAAAAGAAAGTGTCGATTGGGACTTCCCAGCTTCTGTACTTGATGTAGTATTGATGGGTCGGTATAGAAAAATTGGTTTATTTAACCGCACAAGAGCAGCCGATATCGAGGCTTCAAATGATGCCTTAGAAAAGGTTGGTATGGCAAGCTTTGCTAAAAGACAGATATCCCAACTTTCGGGTGGTCAACAGCAACGGGTTTTTCTAGCAAGAGCTCTGGCGCAAAATGCAGATTTGTACTTCATGGACGAACCCTTTGCTGGTGTTGATGCCGCCACAGAGGCTACAATAATAGAAGTCCTAAGAAGCATGGTAAAGGATGGGAAAACAATTGTTGTGGTACATCATGACCTTCAATCAGTGGAGGACTATTTCAATTGGGTGATATTTTTAAATATGAGTCTGGTTGCATCGGGTCCTACAAGCAAGATTTTTAATACGGAGTTGCTCCAAAAGACCTACGGGGGGAAACTAACATTGCTTTCGAAAGTTGGAGATCTTTTACAAAAGAAACAGTTTCCTAGTCGAGAATCCTGACATAGATGACACTTAACTAGGGAGGTTTTGCGTGCTTTATTTGCGGAAAAAGTACTTCAATCATGTTTTAATCCACAGATTCTTATTTTTAGTCGGCATCATCGCTTTAATTAAACATTTGATTTAACCAAACCTGTGTAATATTTAAGCCGTAAGAGTAAATAACCATTCAGCCTAGCATATGAAACATTTAATCATTTTAATTTTAGGATTAAGCGTCTTATCCTCTTGTTCGAAACCCAAAGCAACCTCTACCAAGCATCACAAAACGCCTAAAGTCTACTCCATGAGCCAGAAAGAAAAGGAAGATGTAAACTTTGAGGCTAAGCAAGCAAAGCAGATCATTCAGAATAACATAAAGCATAAAAAGTCGAACCAAAAACAGGCAGAGAAAAAGAGGCAAGAAGATCAGGAATATCTAAACGAGCTGAATGCTAAGAATAAGTTGAAAAAAACTAAAAAGGAGGCTAAACCATTTTCCTTTTACAATAACTATAAAAATGACGACTAAAAAGGGCATAGCTTTATTAAAGAAGAAGGCTGAGCTTAGTAAACTCAGCCTTCTTTTTTTAACTGTTTTTATACCTCGAATGTATTAAATCTGCCACTAAACCAGTCCAGCCAGTCTGATGGGAGGCCCCAATACCGGAAGCATTGTCACCATGAAAATATTCATAGAACAATATATGTTCAGAAAAATGAGGGTCTTTCTGAAGCTTTTCCCTATTTCCATTAACTGGCCTCCGACCATTCTTATCCTTTAAGAAAATATTGATCAACCTTTTACTAAGCTCCTCTGCTACCTCTTTCAGGTTCATGATGTTGCCAGATCCTGTAGGATGCTCAATTTTAAATTCATCTCTATAATAGTCATAGAACTTCATCAACGATTCTATGATAAGGTAATTTACAGGAAACCAAATCGGTCCGCGCCAGTTTGAATTACCTCCAAACATACCACTATTCGACTCGCCCGGTTGATAGGTGACCGTGTAGACGTGATCATTTGTTGGGAATTCATAGGGGTGCTCGTTGTGATATTTCGAGAGCGCTCTAATTCCGAATTCCGACAGGAACTCACTTTCATCAAGCATCCTTTTCAAAATCTTTTTCAGCTTTCCTTCCCTTAATAACGAAAATCTTCTTCTGATTCCTCCGTGAGGTACTTCTCTCGTAGATACTAGCGATGCCAACTCTGGCCTATAATTAAGAAACCATTCAAGTCTTCTCTTGAAATGTGGAAACTTCTCGGCCATATGAGGCTCAAGGGTTTCTACCGCAAATAGAGGTATCAAACCCACCATTGATCGTACTTTCAACGGGGTATAATTGCCATCCTTAGTATTTAGTACGTCGTAGAAAAAGCCGTCAGCCTCATCCCAAAGATTGAGTTTACTACCACTAAGATTTGAGATAGCGCCAGCGATATACAAAAAGTGCTCGAGAAATTTAGAGGCTGTATCCTCATAGGCAGAATTGGCCTTGCTTAATTCCAATGAAATCCTTAGCATGTTTAAGGAATACATTGCCATCCAGCTTGTCCCATCGGCCTGCTCTATATTACCACCTGTTGGTAAAGGCCCGCTTCGATCAAAAACCCCTATATTATCTAAGCCAAGAAATCCTCCTTCAAAAATATTATGCCCTTCGCTGTCCTTTCTGTTCACCCACCAGGTGAAATTGAGCATGAGCTTATGAAAAACCCTCTCTAGGAAGTTAAGGTCGCCCTTTCCCCCATGCATGTCTCTTTCAATTTCATAAACTCTCCACGTTGCCCAAGCATGTACAGGTGGATTTACGTCACTAAAACTCCATTCATAGGCTGGAATCTGGCCATTTGGATGCATGTACCACTCCCGTAAAAGGAGTATAAGTTGTCTCTTAGCAAAGTCAGGATCTACGATTGCAATTGGAATACAATGAAATGCAAGGTCCCAGGCGGCATACCATGGATATTCCCATTTGTCCGGCATAGAAATAATTTCCATGTTATTCAAATGCTTCCAATCCTTGTTTCGACCATCAATCCTCTCAGGCGGTGGAGAACTTCCAGGATCACCCTTCAACCATAAGGACACATCGTAGTAGTAGAATTGCTTTGAGGTCAACATCCCGGCAAATGCCTGGCGCTGAACTTGTCTCATACCAACATGGTCAATACCTTGAGCTATCTCGTTATAGAAAACGTCCGCTTCCTTTATCCTTGTTTTAAAAATATAATCAAAATCGTCAAACGGGTCTTTTTGAGGGATGTCTGAAAGCCTTAGTCTTACCTCTCGCGATTCGCCTGGAGGAATAATAAATTTATACCTCAGTGAGGCTTTGGTCCCAATAAGTTCTGGATTAATAGATTTTTTGCCGTTAACAACGTAGTCATTGATTCCATCTTTCCAGTAACCTTTCGTTGGTGGATGCCCATACACAGTTTCATGATTAGTTTCATTTTCACAAAAAAGTAGGTCCGGTGCCCCTTCATAATGTAGATGGTACAAGCCCCAATCTTTGTGCTCGACATGCAAGGTTTTGTTTACCCCTGATACGATAGACGGTTTATAATCATCCTCTAAAAACGACCAAAAATTTCGAAACCAAATGGTAGGCAATAGGTGTATGACCGATGCCTCGGGTCCTCGGTTGTGGGCGGTAATGCGAATGCAGATATCTTCCATATCAGATTTCGCATACTCGGTAAATACATCAAAATATTTATTTTCATCAAAAACGCCGGTATCCAAAAGTTCATATTCTGGATCTTCTTTGCTTCGAATCTTATTTTCAATGATGAGATTTGAATATGGAAACTCGCTTTGAGGATACTTATAAAGCATCTTCATGTAGGAGTGTGTCGGAGTGCTGTCTAGGTAATAATAATGTTCTTTAACGTCCTCACCATGATTTCCTTGGTTACCGGTTAGACCGAAAAGCCTTTCTTTTACAAAAGGATCTTTCTCATTCCACATCGCTGTGGCAAAGCAAATAAATTGCTTATAGTCACAAATACCGGAAATGCCATCTTCACCCCATCTGTAAGCTCGACTTCTTGATTGTTCAAAAGAAAAATACTCCCAGGCAGAACCAAAAGTACTGTAATCCTCCCTTACCGTTCCCCACTGTCTCTCGGATAGATAAGGGCCCCATTTTTTCCACCCACGGTTACTTCTAGTAGCAACAACTCGATCTCTTTCAAAATTTGACATTTCAGTTCTAAAAAATATGAGCTGAATTTATCATAAAAAATATTCTCAATCAATTTTTAATTACTGAGCTATAGTTTAAACATAAAATTTATTCGATGAGTTGAATTATTAGGAGACTTATTATTAAAAAGCATTGATTAGTAATAGAAGTGTTCAAAAATTGATTATTGTAAACCAAATATTATCAATATGAAAAAGGCAGAGAAAGAAAAAAAAGACCCGTGTTGGAAAGGCTATGAGCAAAAAGGAATGAAAACTAAGGGAGGCAAGAAGGTACCAAACTGCGTCAAATCTACTTAGAGCAGCGTTAATAAAGATCTGGGATTGCCCAGGTCTTCATTAATTGTAAATAATAGGAATATTTAGAAACTTACCTTGTGTCACTTTTATTTTTTTACCGGTCACTCCTTCTTTTGGCATCAATTCCATTTCAAACTCGCCAGATAGCGTCTTAATCTTTTCGTCCAATACATTAATTTTTACAATACCCGTGTTGGGATAATATAAATTCAAATTCACCGGATTAGTATACCTTACTACAGCCTCTTTTTTGTTGGACGGCTTTAATTGGAATTCTTTTGCCTCAGGGTTTATAAAAAAGAATGATGTAAACATATCATTGCTAATAGATAACTGCTTGTATCCACCAGTAACGGTTCGCATTCTAGCATTGACGCCCTCTAATATAAAAGGCTTGTCATTAATATAACAACTAAAGGTACCTTTCACTTCTAAGTTACCTTTTGGTGTGAATGAGGTGAGAGCTATCAGAACCAAGAAGGAAGCATTCACTATTAATTTATGCATATACTGTTGTTTATCTAGCTTGAAAATAGTAAAAAGATTAAGCGATTCAAATTTTTTTATAGAAATAATTTAATTAAATATTAAAATACTTCAATTACAATTCTCCAAACTTAACGCTTAAAATCAATTCAAGTTTTGACATCGACACAGATGGCATAAAAATGTACCTAAAACCTATATCCAATGGGACGGGAAAATTTAGCAGGTGCAAATCGTTCGTCAATTCGAATCCCATAGAATTGTAATTTTTGACCTCATCGAGATAAGTGCCTATTGCATAATCTAAAAAAATATTAGCCTTCACTCTTTGTAAATATACAATAGGACCTAGCCTTAAGTCTGGGTACAAAAGTGGAAACTTGTAATCGAAGGAGAGCTTTCTTAATTCGCTATTGACTTGCCTGATATACCCTCTAGGATAAAGTAGTGCTGAATAATTATTATATTTTCCCTGAGGTAGTTTCTCGTAGCCAAGGCTCAGTCTGGAACTGTGATGTTTCAAGATGCCAGGAGCAAGTAAAATAGTAGTGACATTTAAAAAACTTCTTGAGAAGGTATAATTTAAGAAGGTGCTTCCAAGATTAACATCAACTACCTGGCCCCACTTTGGCCTTAGATCTCGCGCAGACCGCTTCAGTTGACGATAAAAAAAAAGGCTGGTTTGAAATATATTCTGGGCACCTTCAAAATAAAATCTAGGTGTCGTTTCATCGTGAGTGACGATGATTCTTTTGGCTTCTACGCCCGGCGTGATGGCTGATAAATATTTTCCTGTAGTGAGATTTAAGGGCTGTTCAACTAGTACGCTAAAACGGGTTTCCTTCCATCCAAAATCTCTAAGCACTCTACTTGTATCTAAATAGCGACTCGCTCTGGACCCACGGCTTGCCGCTAAGGTGATAGAGGGATAAAATCCCCGGTAATTAAAACTCCCTTCTAGCCTCCCAGTTCTTTCATTCAGATC
>DASVUU010000045.1:0-5567 GCA_036386935.1 Cytophagaceae bacterium
AACCCTCCATGCCATGGAATTATCAAGGCCTAAGTATAGAAACCCAGCAAAGATGAGTGGCATTACCATTTGAGTAACCCCGCCTCCTAGGTTGCCCCAGCCTGCAACCGTTGCATTCGCTGTGCCCACAACTTTCGGAGCAAACATTACCGAGGTATGGTATTGTGTGATAACAAACGAAGCTCCTATGGCGCCTATCGCCAGCCTACAAATTAGAAAGGTCTCATAGCTATTGCACAATCCAATAAGCATTATTGGAATCGAGCCTATAGCCAAGAGGTAAGCATAGGAAAGTCGAGGGCCGATCTTGTCGCACAGCCACCCGAAGAGCAGTCTAGCAAATATGGTAATTGACACAGAGGCAATCATAATATTGCCTATCTGCGGCTTTGTAAGTTGAAGGTCCTCGCGCACGATGGCCATCAAGGGGGCGAGACCAAACCATCCGAAGAAACAGACAAAAAAAGTAATCCAGGTGAGGTGGAAGACCCGCATTGGTGGCTGCTTAAAGCTTAGAAGTTGAATTGATTCGGCTTTCATATAAGGAAATTATTTTCAAATATATAAATGAGTATTTATACTTAAAAATAAATAAGTAAAAAAGTTTGATTGGTCAGTTAAAAAATTAACTCATAACTCTAAGAAGAGGCCTTTTTATTAGGATTTAGGTTGAAATATTAAAGTAATTATATAAAAAGATCAATTTTTTAAGGATGTGGCTAAAATATATGCACCCTTAGGCTCATTGTGGCTTCTAAAATGCTGTAGGCTTTGCTAATACCTGTTTATTAAGGTATGGGGTATTGAATCTTTTAAGTTTAGGTCAATAAGACGGCAACCTTTCGTATAGTTTTGGAATAGTTTATTTAGGCTCTCCTTTCTTTAGATAAAAGGTGTAATAAAGAAGTGGATCGGCATTATCCTTCGATTTGGCTTATGTAGTCGAAGAATCTTTATAAAACCCACAATTCCAATTCGAAGAGGAGAAGTCATCCACATTAATTGACTTTTGTCAAGGGGATTTAAATCAGGGCTCAATACCTTTGAAGTACGAGGCGATAGTGTTGCTGATTAATTTTTGAAAGATAACTGTTTCTAGTGCCTAATGCACATTAATAGGCCCTTAGCATTGATGGGACAATGATTGCGAAACTTACGGTTAAATATTATTATTAGCTACAAATCCCATACCGATGGGATAAAATATTTTTATATAAAAAATAAGACAAAATGAATACATTAAAGATTTTTACTATCCTATTTTTCGTTACGCTCCTACAATCATGTCATAAGAAGTCGGAGAACCCTGTTCCCGAAAGCGTTCACAACTCAGAGGAAGATAACACAGCCTACTTTTTTAAATATAGCTTAAATGGTGCTGATTTTAATTTCAAAAATGGCTTGCAAGATTTCGGTCTTAAAAACGAAGTGTTTAAGCAAGCAGGAGGCGTAACCGTCACAGAATACAGAGGAGGACTTTTTAAAAGGGATGCGCAAAAGGTTACAACACTTAGTTTTGGAGTGGGGGAAGTAGGTTCCGCTAAAGCGGAGGCAAAATCGAAGTTGATAGACTATTTCAAAGTCGGCACCTATGGTTTAGAATATTATGGAAACACCGCGAATGACAAATACTATTTCATCGAATACCTAAGTTCTGAGGTGAATATTAATGGAAGCAAGGTGAAAACCTATTTGCCTAAATCGGAAGATGGAACGAATGTTACCATTACAAGGGTGAAAGACTTAGGAATAATCGAAGAAACATTTATGAACGAAGTGACAAGGACATACGCCGTTGCTGTTGAGGGTAAAATTTCGTCCGTGAGATTATATGAATATAACAATGGCTTTATTTCGGGTGGAGATATCAAATATCTCAAAGACGTTAATTTTAAAGTTATGGTGAAGTCGATGATTTCACCGAAGAAAGACTTTTTAGAAGACTTTGAGAATGAGGAAGATTTAAATGAACTAATTAAATAGTACAAGTTGGATGGATTTACCAACTTAAGTACCGCAATGGCGTAAGGGCAGTTAATAACTAAACCAACTAGCCACATGCTATCAAAATTTTCTCTAATCCTCCCTTTAATTTTAGGGTTTAATAACTTTCTTTCAGCCCAGGCTCCACAATTAGGCTCAGCCGCAGACTTTGTACTTTTTTCTTCCATAGGCGCAGTGACACATTCCGGGTCTGCACCTTCACAGCTTACAGGTGATATCGGCGGCAATGCCAATGCAAGTACCGGGTTTGGAAACGTCAATGGGAGAATGCAAGACAAAAATGGGGTCAGTGCTAAAGCATCTCAAGATCTCTTGCTGGCCTATCAACAAATGAAAAATACACCTAAGACGTCTTCCGTTGCTCCTTTATTAGGTAACGGTCAAGTCCTTGAGAAAGGAGTATACGAAATCGGAGGTGCTGCCACTCTGAACCAGGGCCTTACCCTGGATGCCAAGAACGATGCAAATGCCGTATTTATATTCAAGGTATTGGGTGCGCTATCGACAAACGCTTCCGCTAAAGTTCATTTAAAAAATGGGGCCTTGGCTTGTAACGTGTTCTGGATGATTGAGGGACAAGTAGGTATGGCTGCTGGCACCACAATGCGAGGCTCCGTTATCGTAAACAATGCTGCAATCGTAATGAGTGTCGGTGATACTTTGGAAGGCCGTGTGCTTACAACGAATGGGGCAATCACAGTAAGTGGTATACTCGGGTATACGCCCCTTGGCTGCCGACGCGCAGTTCTTAATGGACCGATTGCCCCAAGCCTTGGAACTTCAGCTTGTTTTGCGTTATTTTCTTCTACAGGCGACGTTGCAAATACGGGCGTAACAAATGTAAAGGGAGACGTGGGTAGCAACACCGGAGCTGCAACTGGTTTCAATGCTTCGCTTGTAAAAGGTACTATACATGCTTCGCCAAATAATACTACCCAACAAGCTGCTACAGATTTACTCAAAGCCTACACCTATTCGAATACTGTCCCTAATGACATCGAATTGTTGTACCCAAATCTATTTGGTAACAACCTTGTCCTTACGCCTCATACCTATTATATGAATGCGGCAGCAAAGCTTACTGATACAGTAACCCTAGACGCACAGAACAATCCAAATGCAGTTTTTCTAATTAAAATTAACGGTGCATTTTCTACAACTGTCAATTCTAAAGTTAAGTTGGTAAATGGCGCACAGGCAAAGAATGTATATTGGGCTGTGAAAGGAGCCGCCACGATTGCAGGAAATTCAACATTTGCGGGAACAGTGATGAACGAAGGAGCAGTTGGTTCCCTAGGTTCTGGAGTAAAACTTGATGGCCGTGCACTTACAGTAGCAGGCGCGTTAAATACATCTGCTATGCATGCTACGGCACAAACCGATGGCTGCCTTGTCACCTATGCAAATGAGATGAGCGATCTAAGCAGCACAATGACTGTCAGTCCAAACCCATTTGCTGTCTCGGTAACATTTGAAATTCCATCTGCCTCTGAAAGCAATAGCAGCCAATTGTCGGTGTATGACATATTTGGTGTAGAAATAATAAATAAAATCATCTCTTCCCCAGCAACAGTCCTTTCAAGGGACGAATTGAACACTGGTATTTTCTATTTTAAAGTTGTGAATAAGGCAGGATTGGTTCAAACAGGAAAGTTAATTTCTCAGTAGGCTTAACGCTTTGGTAAAACGATTAACAAGTGGGTGCTTTGGGAAGTAACATTTCTTAGGTGCCCATTTTTCATTTGATTGCATTAGGTTTGTATTCAAAGTATAAAAACGTTCAAGATATTTATGAGAAGAGTGAGTCTGATTTTATCAATGCTAGTATTCCATCACCTGTTGATAGCGCAGGATTTTCTCGCCTTAGTAAGGAAGAACGGTGAGCAGTATTTTATTGATAGGTCATCCAAGGTAATCCGATGTCCTAAGGCTGATAAAGTGAGAAGTTTTAGCGACGGACTTGCCAGGATAAAGATTGACGGAATGTGGGCAAATTATATGAACAAAAATGGCAGCTTAACTATAACTCTTCCTTATGGTCACGCGGAAGACTTTAGCGAAGGTTATGCAGCAGTTGCAGTAGATGGCGCCTGGGGATACATCAACAAAACAGGCAAGCTTGTGATAAGACCCAATTTTGAAGAAGTAGGGATTTTTAGTGAAGGTTTGGCACGGGCAAAACTAAACCGCTCGTGGGGGTTCATCGACACGACTGGCCGCTGGGTGATCAAGCCTAAGCCGCTTGCTGAAACAGGATACGATTTCGTAATGAATTTCAAGGAAGGTAAGGCAAGAGTAAGAAAAAGCAATATGCAAGATTTCACGAAAATACGTTGGGGTTATATCGATAAAGCAGGGAAAGTCGTGATACCTGTAGCGCTCTATAAAGCCGAAGATTTTTGTGACAGCTTAGCGCGAGTTAAAAATGGCGGAGATTGGGTTTATACTGACCACGATAAAAAAGGAAAAATTAAAATAAAGTGTGACGACGCTAGAGACTTTTCAGAAGGATTAGCAGCGGTGAAGCAAGGAGAAAGGTGGGGTTACGTAAACACCAAAGGCGACTGGATCATTCCGCCTACCTACAATGAAGCGAAAGAATTTAAAAATGGCTTAGCTCCAGTGCAGAATAATAAAAAGCTTTGGGGATACATAGATTCTCAGGGACAATGGCTGATCACACCACAATTTGACGAAGCGGAATCTTTTGCAAGAGCAGATTAATCAAGAATCAATTTTATTATGAATCAGTATCTAACTCCAGCTATTGCCGCTCCCTGGGTGCTAATACCAATGGACGCTGGTCCTTTGTTTAATGATGGGTATGATCAATATTTAGCAGCAAATACAAATTTGGAAATGATAGGTACATTCATTGTTTGACTTTTAGTAGTACATTGGATAGATTTCTTTATCAATGCAAAATAAAGGTAAGTTCTCATTCGAATTATTAAGTAATGCCAAAGAGAGAAGTACCTTCAATGGGTATGGTCATTGCATTATGACGGGTACCTTCATCGATCAATATGCTCTGACCGTTAAGGAAAAAGTGTATCAGATGTTATATTCTATAGGCCTCAAGGGTAATTCAAGATTCCCAGTACATACCCACATAATAGATCATAGGTCAGATTTAGTATACATACGTTTTCATAAACCATCAGGAAACCACAGGACACTTACCAATCATTTAATTGGCCTACTCAACTACAAAATAGAATGGATAGAAGAGGGAAAGAAGTTATGTTTAATTTAATAATACGATGGGGACGTCCTAAAAAGATTTGGATACTTTGAGTCCCTCTGTGACACAGGTATTGATTCACATTATACCTATTGCACGTCAATCTAACTTAACTTAGCAAAGAACCGTATTCAATTAAATGTACTATTTTAGAGAATTTATAACTCTCACATTTTATAATAGGTAAAATAATCTTTTATGGAGATAGCAGTCAAAACTTAAGAAACATCGACAATGAAACTATATATAGCTTGTTTATTATTGATTACGTTTTATTCTCTCAACTCCTCTGCGACAAATTACTATGTTTCCAGCCAGG
>DASVUU010000046.1:0-3739 GCA_036386935.1 Cytophagaceae bacterium
GGTTAAAGACATTGTTCCTATTAATCAAATTTCTATCTGTAGCGCGCCTTCTCAACCCATCCAAATTTCCATGGGCATAGTCCCAATCTACTACGCCGAATCCGCCAGCTTGCAGATTACCACTATTGAGTACGGGCTGCATATGATACCACACGTTATTTAGGTATTCAAAATTTATCACGTTATTATTGACCGCCACTGAGTCGACAGGTGGATGCTTTTCCAAACTTGGGGATAATTCGAATACATGCCGATAAGTGCCAGGCCAGGTTCGTTCTTCGGCCTTATTCCCATTCAGTTTCTTTCCCATGCCTTCCAGATCATTTCCTTGTATCAATTCCCACTGTTTAGTGGCCAACCATAAACCTCCACTGTAAATCTCTTGTGCGTGTCTTCTAGTCCAAATTGGAGAGTTAATATCCTGAGGTTTGTAAGGTCCAAAAAATTCTAAAAAGCGCTGATTTTCCCAGTTGCCTAGCATGCTACCAAGCCCCTCTTGTGACCGAAAGGGAGGTCCCCAGGGAAGTTTCTGATCTGGCCCCCCTTCAATCAAGGATGTCAAATTGTACGTGGTAGTATAATCTGAATTACTGCCTCGACCGTTATATATCTTATTCGCCGCGCTATTGAAAAAATTCTCGCCAAATGAGGCATCATAAGGGTGGATTACGGGCAGCCAATGGTTCCAATCGGGAAATTGCAGCATTACAGGAGTTTCTCTCACGTTGAGAGTTTTATTCAAAGATATAGCGCTTGTGTCAACCCCATTAGGAAATATAAAAGGAAATGCCATTTCATCTTTTTCTAATACCCAATCGATTCCAGCACCAGCACTCCATTCATTTACGGGCTTGCTATCTAAGCCAGGGCCAGGTTGATAAGGGGGATTCCAAGGCCTTCCCGGATTAGGGACGTCTAAAGACCGGATGTAGCTTACTATTTGCTTTCCTTCTGTCTCAGTTAATCCATGGAAAATGGATCTTTCGATTATACTCTTGTTGGAGTAGTTAAAATACTTCAGGTCCCTTCCATTCTTTGCATGGCAGTCGCCGCACTCGGCTTTTATTGTTCTTCCTCCGTCACTAATAGTTTTGCTATCCCACAACTGTTTACCTGCCGACGCTGCTGCACCTCCGGCAATGGGTTGAGTCCAACTATCTGGGTCTTCTTCCATAAATTCACCAGCAGGCAAAGAGTTTTTTACCTGCGGCATCTACCAACTTGAGCCTGACTACTCTATATCCGATTGATATTCCATCAGAGTAATCAAACCTAAAGGATATTAAATTTTCTCCTGCAACCAGCTCTTGGCCTTTGAGTGGTAAAGTAACTTTTATACTGCCTACATGATAACCGCCTCCAATGCCGCCATAACTTTTGGCAGGTTCCGGTATGTCAACTGTACTATTATTTAGCTTTACCCAAGGACCATTGTTGATTTTTACACTTCCTTTATTTTCGTAGGAAAGATTATTCACAAGCATCCATAAACCTCTCACTTTAGAAGGATCGGCAACTTGCATAGAGACTGTTTTTACAAATCCTGGCTTACCCATTACCTCAATAGGAAGTAAAATTTGACCGCTAATATTTTTACTCAATAGCAAAAACAGGAAAACGTAAAACCCCTAAAGAAAACGTGTAGCGATCTTACCATAATTGAATTGTCTAATTTTTTAAAAGAATATTACAATTACAAATAGATTTTTTATCTTTAACAAAAAAATACCTGCACAATACGTTGATTACGAGGATATTAAACGCATCTAGAGTACGATTACATGACTAAATCATACGGTTTATGTATGTTCATTTATCTTAAGTTTAGCAGCTTATAGATTTGTTAAAAATTCGATTTCATACGTATACGAGTCTATCTAATGAGAATAAAATATATAACCCAGCAACTTTTCAACGCGAGATTACTATTGCTAGCCATAATCTTCCTTTGCCATTTCAAATCTATTGCGGGCACTTTTTCAAAGGTCTTTATTTTGAAAGAGGAGAAAAAAAATTATACGATAGCCGAATTACTACAAAGTAATAATCTTCCATTGGAATCATTTGTAAGTGAAATTTCCACCAAGGAAAATAAAAGTTACTGGATACGCTTTACTTATTCAAAAAAAGCTGTGCAGGAAACCACCTTCCTTTTTGCTCCTTATATTCTTTTTAAGAGGATGGATCTTTATTACAATGTTGAAGATAGTCTGCATCACTATAAGACAGGTGTCTCTTTAAAATTTGAGGAGCGAAATCTGTATTTGCCGGTCCTTTATTTAAAGCTTCCTACATTGAAAAACCCTACCCAATGTTGGTTGCATGTAGAAAGCTTTCACGGGTATTTCTTCTTCTTCGGGGAGGACACCATAGAATCACTGATAAAAAGGGCTGTCAGAGAAAGCTCGATCACTTATTTCTACATAGGACTGAGTTTCTTGGCAGGGATAATAAGCTTGATATTTTACTTCTTTTTAAAGGACAGGATGTATTTATTTTATTCTATTTTTTCGATCATGATAATGCTAAATCGGCTAGTATATAGTGGGTATATTTTTTCCTATATTAATTTTATTTATAAGTTTGATAGTCTAAAATCGATATACAATTTATATTCTTTAGTCACAGCAGGGTTTCATCTTTCTATCCTTCTATATCTTCATGAATACTTGAAGTACCTTGAGAAACCTAGGTACTACAATGGAGTTATCTATAGTCTCATCTCACTACGTTTAGTCATTCTTTTGCTAGAATTAGGATCAATGATCCCTGAGAACTTATTAAGTGTTTTTGGGGCATATGAATTTTTAGGTCAGCTTTTCCTATTTTATATTATTATTACTCGCTCTTCCAACAACGTCAGGTTAGGTATTCTCGCCGGATGCAGCATTCTGATTATAAACGTGGGGAATTTTATCTTGCTGTTATCCAGATTTGGTTTAGTAGACAACAATCTTGTGTATTATAATAATTACCATATATTCCTTGCGCTCACAGGGATCGAAGTGGTCGTATTTTCGATCACAATGGCCTATAGAAACCACTTTCTAAAAGAGGAAAGAGACAAATCCATGTTTAAAATCATGGAGAATTTAAAGGAAAAGGAGCAGCTGAAGGACCAACTAAACCAAGAATTAGAGAGAAAGGTCGAAGAAAGGACCTTACAAATTCAAAAGATGAATGAGGTTTTAAAATCCCATAATATAAAGTTAGAAAGCGAAGTAAAAAATGTGATAGAAGGAAGGGTTTTCCATAGAACGATGGACTTTGAAGAGTTTCGAAGATTCTTTCCTGACGATCAATCTTGCTTTCTACATTTAGCTAAGTTCAAATGGAAGGCAAATGAGAAACATTATTGCAGAAAATGCGATTATCCGATATTTCCGGCGCCGGGTACGCTATCCGTTAGATGTGGAAAATGCTTGCAGGTAGAGTCCGTTACGACCGATACTTTATTTCATAAATTAAAATTCTCTATATTAAAGGCATTTTATATCATTTACCGCACCAGCAATGCCGAGGCGCCAATAACCAATATTTCTTTAGCACAAGAAATTGAGCTGCGAGTTGCTACTTTATGGGCCTTTAAGAAAAAGCTGTCTACTTTGGTAGAGGAGACCAAGTCGATGAAAAAGCACAAGGATGGTTGGACACACCTAATTGAGTATTCAACCAGAAGAATAAATTCAGACGATAATAAGCCACTTCAAAGCTGATCTCGGAAATTACCAATACTTCT